>SMXL01000084.1 GCA_004356385.1 Bacteroidota bacterium | reverse complement strand
GACGCTCGTTGCGGTGGCAGCCGTCTATCTCAACGCGCTTTCTGGCCAGGGAGTCCATCTTGTCACGGTCAATCCATATCTGGCGCAGAGAGATGCGGAGTGGATGGGTCCGGTCTACGAGAGCATGGGAATGACGGTGTCGGTAATCGACAAGCACGAACCGCATTCCGAAGGAAGAAGAGAAGCATATAGAGCCGACGTCACGTACGGTACGAATAATGAATTTGGGTTTGATTATCTCCGGGACAATTCATTCGTCGTTGATCCGGAGCACCTTGTTCAGCGAACGCATCAATTCGCTATAGTCGACGAGGTGGACTCTGTGCTGATCGATGAGGCTAGAACTCCCCTGATCATCTCGGGACCGGTGCCCGAGTCCGATGAAACTCAGTTTGAGGAATTGAAGCCACCGGTCGAGAAGCTGGTCTATTCGCAGCTGAAACTGGTTGCTCGTTTCGTCTCGGAAGCCGAAAAATTGCTTGAGCAGCGCGACAAAGCCGCTGAGGCGGGCGAAAGCAAGAAAGCCAACGAGTTTGAGTCGGACGCAGGTCTTGCGTTGCTCAGGGCCTATCGCGGCTATCCGAAAAATAAGCGACTCCGAAAAGTGCTTGCAGAACCCGGTGTCGGACAGCTTCGACAAAAAACCGAGTTCTTCTATCTACAGGATAATGCGAAGAATATGCCCTTTGTCGACGAGGCCCTTCACTTCGCGTTCGACGAGAAGCAGCGTGCAATTGAGATGAGCGACCAGGGACGCGAGTATATCTCAAAAGCTGCGGGGCAAGACGAGGAAATGTTTGTTCTGCCCGATCTGGGAGAGGGCGTGGCTATTATTGAACGGGAAACGGATGAAGAGATTGAATCTCTCGAAGAGAACCTGGAAGCGGAAACATCTTTGACGGAGGAGAAGAAGGAGAATAAGCTCGAAAACGATCGCCGCGTCGTTTTAAATAAGCGCGAAGAGAGGAAGCGAAACTTGTATACGCTCTATTCAGAGCGCGCCGCCCGCCTTCACGCCGTGGAGCAACTTCTGAAAGCGTATATCCAGTTCGAGAAAGACACGGAATATATCGTTCAGGACGACAAGATTATGATCGTCGACGAGCATACCGGGCGCGTACTCTCCGGTAGAAGGTATTCCGATGGACTGCATCAGGCGATTGAGGCCAAGGAAGGCGTCAAGGTTCAAGCCGCCACTCAAACGTATGCTACGGTCACGCTGCAGAACTACTTCCGGATGTATCACAAACTCTCGGGAATGACCGGTACCGCCGAGACGGAAGCGGAGGAGTTCTTCAAGACCTATGAGATGGAGGTTCTGGTTATTCCGACCAACCGCCCGATTGTCAGAAACGACATGGATGATCTGGTCTTCAAGACGCGACGAGAAAAATTCAGTGCCGTCATCAAGAAAGTTGGAGAATATTACGAGAGCGGCCAGCCAGTTCTCGTGGGAACAACCAGTGTCGAAACGTCAGAAACGCTCAGCCGAATGTTGACGAGAGAAGGCATCAAGCACAACGTGCTGAATGCCAAGAAGGAACGGGTCAAGACGGAAGCGCTGATTGTAGCCGAGGCCGGGCAACGGAGCGCGGTTACCATCGCAACGAATATGGCCGGCCGAGGCACAGACATCAAGCTTGGACCAAATATAGTCGGGTTGGGTGGCCTGGCCATCGTCGGCACAGAGCGGCACGAAAGCCGCCGGATTGATTTACAGCTCCGGGGTCGAGCCGGTAGACAGGGAGATCCGGGAGAGAGTCAGTTTTATATCTCGTTGGACGACAATCTGATGCGTCTCTTCGCTACGGATCGTGTGGCGAAGGTGATGGATAAGTTGAATATCGAAGAGGATGCGGTCATCACGCATCCCTGGGTGAACAAGAGTATTGAACGAGCCCAGTCGAAAGTTGAACAAAATAATTTCGCCATTCGAAAGCGTCAGCTCGAATACGATGACGTGCTGAACGCCCAGAGAAATGTCATTTATGACCGGCGTCTGCACGCGCTCAAGGGGATCCATATCCGGGGTGAAATTCTGGATATGTTGAAGCAGGTCATCGACGCGACGGTGAAGACGTACCACGGAGAAGGCGAACTCGATGAGATGCGCGAGGAGCTTCTGCGGACGATCGCGCTGGATTTTAAAATGGATCGGGAGACCTTTTACAGTCTCGGCGACGACGGCGTCGCGGAAAGTGTTTTTAACGCGGCGATAGACTACTACAATCGCAAGCGAAACGCGCTTGCCCGCCCGTTTCTGGCAAGCATGATGCAGATTGCCGAAGGCGATCAGGAGAATAAGCCGGAAAAGGTGTTCGTCGATTTTACCGACGGAAGACGCATCATGAGAGCCGTCGTCCCGGTTGAATTGGCCATTGAATCCAGGGGCCAGGAAGTGAATGACGCCATCGAGAGAGTAGCCATGCTGTCTCACATAGACATGCATTGGACGGAACATCTTCGAAATCTGGATGAAGTCAAGGAGGCGGTCGGTCTTCGAGCCTATGGCCAGCGAGACCCTCTCATCGAATACAAAATGGAGGCCTTCAAATTGTTCGCCGAAATGATAGAGGAAATCAATCGTGAATTGGTTTCGTTTATCTTCCGGGCCGGGCCACTGGTTGACAGACAGGCTCCCCCAAGAGCAAAACGAAGTGCAGCACGGCGATTGGATCCGAAAAAGGCTAAATCCACGCACGAATCGCAGTCGCCGTCGTACGATGTGAAGGGCTCTGGGAGTAACTCCGCTGCACGGAGAGACCCCTCGGCCAAAGAGGCTCCGGTTACAGTTTCGGACAAAGTGGGTCGTAATGATCCGTGTCCCTGTGGAAGTGGTAAAAAATACAAGCACTGCCACGGACGATAAGTTGAGGTATTAAGAGAGGCCATTGCTCAAATCCCTGTATATCCGCGACTACGCACTGATCGACGAACTCGAAGTCGAATTCTCAAGCGGATTCAGCATTATCACGGGTGAAACAGGTGCAGGAAAATCCATCCTCGTCGGCGCACTAAAACTTATTCTTGGCGCGCGGGCGCAGACGGATACGATTCGCGCCGGAGCCAGAAAGGCCATCGTCGAGGGCGTATTTGACGTGTCTGATGTGGCGGAAGTCCGCTCGCTCCTGGATGAGGGAGACTTTGACAACGAGACGACGCTCATCCTTCGACGCGAGTTGTCTGAAGGAAAGAGTCGGGCTTTCATCAACGATTCCCCGGCCTCTTTAAATCAACTGAGGGCGATGGGCGAGGAGTTGGTCGATCTTCACGGGCAACACGAACACCAGTCGCTACTTCGCACGGAGAAACAGGTGCAACTGGTGGATTCATTTGGCGGCCTCGAAGGCATTAGAGATGATTATATAGGCTCCAATCAGAGGGTAGCCGAACTTTATCGAATCCGCGAGGAACTGGAACGAAAAGAGGACGAGCTTCGAAAGCAGCGAGAAGTGTATGAATTCCAGATCCAGGAAATCGACCTGCTTGAGCCTCAGCCCAACGAAGAAGAGGCTCTGAACAGTGAACGGAGAATCCTGGAGAATGCCGAGCGGCTGTTCACGGCCACGGCTTCTCTCTTTGATGAGCTGTACGAAGCAGAAGACTCGGTTCAGGATCGTTTGGTACGTATTCGAAACGAACTCCAGGATCTCGCTCAGATCGACGAAGCTTTTGCTCCGCTCCAGAAAGAGATCGCCGCTGCACAGGTTGTCGTGGCCGAATCGGCCAAGTCTCTGCAGGGCTACAACTCCGAGGTGGAATTCAATCCCGACCGGCTCGAGGAAATTCGGGAACGGCTCATCGCTTTGGATCGGTTGAAAAGGCGCTACGGTGGTACTCTGGAAGCTGTTTTGGAATTGCGCAGCGACATCGGTGAGAAATATGCGGTCGCAGTAGACTATGAGGGAACGCTCGCTCGTCTCGACGAGGAGATCAGTCAGGCACTACACCATCTGTCGGAAGTGGCGATCCGACAGTCGTTGAAACGGAGAGAAGTGGCCTCGCGGATAGAAGCCTCGATTCTCCTGGAGCTCGAAGAATTGGGAATGCCCGACGCGCAGTTTGAAGTACGGTTCGAACGAACTCAAGACCCGGAAGGCTGGATTCTTGACGACGCCGATAAGGAGGATTCCTCGATTCGATACAAAGCGCAGTCGACGGGAGTCGATTCCGTGAGTTTTTTCATTTCCACCAATACCGGTGAGGACGTGCGCCCCTTAGCCAGGGTGGCTTCAGGTGGGGAAGTCAGTCGGATCATGCTGGCGCTTAAGTCCATTTTGGCCAAGAGTGATCGGTTACCGATTCTCATTTTTGACGAGATTGACATGGGAATTTCAGGTAGGCTCGCGCAACGCGTCGGAGAGAAATTGAATGCCCTGGGGAGATACCATCAGATTCTGGCCATCACCCATCTTCCCCAGGTGGCTTCCCTCGCCGATACACATTACAAGATCGAGAAATCCGTTGAAGGAGAGAGGACGTTTACTTCCATTCGCAAACTCGATGGTACCCAGAGAACAGACGAAATCGCATCGTTGATCAGTGGGGATAAGATTACGGAAGCCGCGCGGGCAAACGCCCAGGTTCTTATGGACCTGAGGCCCGCCTCTACCTCCACATCCGACTAGCGCATGACTCATCCAACGAGTTACATCCGATTTGGTACCGATGGATGGAGGGCTATCGTCGGTGAGGATTATACGTTATCCAATGTATCCCGGGTTGCTGCGGCTACAGCGTCCTGGGTGAATGCAACGTATGGACCGGACGCGTCGGTCGTTATCGGGCACGATCCCCGGTCACTGGGTGTTGAGGCCGCTCGAATGAGTGCGCAGGTGATGGCGAGCGAAGGGATTCAAGTCTATTTCGCGGATAACATTACTCCAACACCTGCAATTAGTTGGTCCACAAAAGAATACGGATGCAGTGCAGGTATTGTCATTACCGCCAGTCACAATGCGGCGGAGTACAACGGATTTAAGATAAAGGGTCACTTCGGAGGTTCTGCACTCCCTGAAATGATCGAGGATATTGAAAAGCGGATTCCGCCTTCTACCTACGACAACTCGCACATTCAATCCTTCGAATCCTATGTGGACCAGGGTCTGATCGAGTTTCGCACGGTACGGAGTGATTATATCAGCGTTCTCAAAACTCGGCTGAATTTGGATCTGATCCGTAGTTCGGGAATGCGGATTGTACACGATGCCATGTATGGAGCCGGTCGCGGGATATTTACGGAGTTGTTCGGAGCGGATGCAGTTGTTGAGATCCATTCGACTGTCGACCCGACGTTCGGCGGAATACCTCCTGAACCGATCGAAAAGAACCTGACCGAACTCCCGGTTCGTGTGATCTCGGAAGGATGTGCGGCTGGAATCGCCAACGACGGAGATGCGGACCGGGTCGGAATGTGTGATGAGAACGGGAGGTTTGTGGATTCGCATAAGATGATGGCGCTTCTCGTCCAGTATCTCCATGAGGATCGCGGGTTGAGCGGAGACATCGTCAAGACGTTATCGACCACCGATATGCTCGATGCCATGGGAAAAGCCTACGGACTGAACGTGGTGACGACACCGATTGGATTCAAGTACATCGGAGGATATTTCCTCGACGGAAACGTACTCGTCGGGGGAGAGGAGTCTGGAGGAATCGCCGTCTCGGGGCATATCCCGGAAAGGGACGGGATCTACATCGGCGCATTGGTCCTGGAAATGATGGCTTATCGAAAGGCCAAACTCTCGGAGCTTGTCGACGCATTGTCTCGCGAGTATGGGCCTCATGCCTATTTCCGGTTGGATAAACACACGAGTGTGGAGGCCAAGGACATCGCACTGAGAATGCTGGACGAATCGGGAGGTCTATCCGAGATTAACGGGTCCAAAGTCACCAGTCTCGATACCCTCGACGGGTACAAACATCGAATGCAGGAGGGATGGCTCCTCGTTCGCCCGTCCGGAACGGAACCGGTGCTCCGTATTTATTCGGAGGCGCCGAGCGCGAAGCAGGCAGAGGCGATCGTCATGGATGCCGTGCGGCAGTTGGGTATTTGACGCGGAGCCAAGACGGTGCCAGATCAGAACCGATCCAGAACGGCAACAAGCTCAGCCAAGATCATCGCTGTAGCGCCCCAGACCAACTCGTTGTTTATTTGAAAACAGGGTACAGATTCAACACGTCCACGAATTTCCCGGTTCGTGGTTGTGCGAATATTCGGATTTTTTAGCTCCTCGACAGACACGCCGAAGACCGCAGCGACCTCATCCGAAGTTGTAGCCGTTCTTGGAAAGTGCGATACGGCACCCACAAACGGCTCGACGTAATAATTGGATGGAGGAATGTACAGCGAGGTGAGCGAGCCCAGAATGCGAATGTCGCCGCGCGGTATAGCGACTTCTTCTTCCGTCTCTCGCAGAGCCGTTTCCAAGAATGCTTCTTCCTTTTCTCTTCCTCCACCCGGGAAAGCGACCTGTCCCGCGTGTTTGGTCATGCCTTTGGGCCGAAGGGTCAAGAGTAGCTTCGGCCGGTCGGGATTATCCCTGTCCGGATAAAACATGGCCAGTACAGCTGCTTCGAGACGAGCGTTTTTTTCAATGGAAGCCAGATCGAAGTCTTTACGATACTCCGGCGCCATTTCGAACTGGGCATTTTGACCGGGCGGGTCGACGAGTGCACGACTCAGGTCATCCAGAAAATTGTGATAGGAAGCGGACGGCATCATGGGCGGCTTTAGCGCCTCCATTGGCCGAAGGTTCCAGGTTCTTTACTCTTTGAGAGTGATCTCGAATTCGGAATACTCAATCCGTTGTTCGAACAGCATGGTATAGAATCTCGTCCTTCTGCGGACCGGAGTCGACCCTTCGATCTGACGATGGATCGGTAGGTCAATTCCGTCGAACCGATCGTAGGCTGTTCGAATACGAAGCGATCTCTCTCCCCGAGACGAGAAAATCGTCTGCGTGGCCTGGAGGTGAAAATTCTCTTGGTCAAACCAGGCGGTCAATCGCTCAGAAGGTCCCCCTCGATTTCTGGGGACCGTGTCCATACGCCACATCGGTGATCCATCCAGGTCTTCCTGACTGATGGCTTCGGGTGGCTTCATGCGAGCCAACTCCTGAACGGGAAATCTGAAACCATCCAGGAGGCCGGCCATCTCAGGTCGAAGCATTCCACGGAGCCGTCGCCGAATTCCATTTCCTCTACCCGTTGGCACTTTACGCCCGTTAAAACGAATCCACGAAATTGTTCGACCCGGTGATTCTGCCTCCGGCCCCACTTCGCGAGTGGCTTCAAGTCGAAGCTCCTGTCTACCGAATCCGCTATCCATGACGTGTTCGATAGATTCAGTTACGCGAAGCGAACCAATCTCCTCGATTGCAGACCGCTGACCCTCCATCCAGGTTCTCAGGAGCCCGCGGGCATCCTGAGCCAAAAGATTACGCGGGCTCAGAATACCGACGAAAAAAGCGCTCAGGACCAGGGTGAGACCCAGAAAATATGTTCTCCTTGCTTTCATCGCACACATTATACCCCAAAGGATGTCTAATAATGTCACAATTCTATGACAGTTTCACATCGATCCATCGGCCGCGCATTATGTTGGATTTTCGGCATGTATATTGAATTCAACGTTGAATCAATCGCAAGATTATTCGAACTGAATTATGTCTGCACCGAAAATATTAGTTGTAGAAGACGATGCCGAGTTGCGGGGTTTGGTTGCCCAACGCCTCGAGGATTCGGGATATTCGGTCGAGCTCGCCGAGACCGGCCAACAAGCCTTGGATCTCGTTGAAAGTCGCCTACCAGACCTGGTGTTGCTGGACATCATGATACCAGAAATCGATGGACTCGAAGTCTGTCGGCGGCTTCGATCCACGTATCCGCTACTGTATATCATTATGCTCACGGCCAAGACCGGAGAAGTCGATCGGGTGGTTGGTCTCGAAGTCGGCGCAGACGATTATGTGACCAAACCATTCAGCCTGAGTGAACTGGTCGCCCGCGTTCGGGCGGCACTCCGTCGCATCCGAAACACGCATGAACAATTCGAACACGGTGAAGTGGCCGAAGACCCGATCGTGATCGATCACCTTTCGATCGATCCAGTAAAGCGAAAAGTTCTCGTCGGTGAGAAGGAAACTCAGTTGACTGTACTGGAATTCGATTTGCTCCTGTATCTGGCCCGTAATCTGGATCGACCGTTCACTCGTCTCCAACTGTTAGATAAAATTTGGGACATTCAGTACGAGGGGTACGACCGAACGGTAGATTCGCACGTTCAGCGCCTCAGGGCAAAAATAGAAGATGATCCCGGGAATCCCAGATACATTCGAACGGTCTGGGGGGTAGGATACAAGTTTCAAGCAGAGCCGGATGACTGATGGTGAAAGATCGATTCGGCCGTCGACATAAGGTTTTCTGGCGCGTCTCAGCCGCACTTGTGATCGCGCAATTGGCCACAGGTTTGTTGGCGATAGGATTATCTGCTTACCTGGCGTCTGACAGAAGCTCTGATCTCGCTGAGAACAGCCTACGTGTGAGGATCGATGCACTGGCTGCAGAAATTGAACGGGCGAGCGTATTTTCCGACGAAGAGCTTATACGCTTGCCATCGACACTGCTCTCCAATTTATCTCTGCGATTTCCGGATCCAATCATCGTCGCTGACACTTCTGGAGTCGTTTTGCATACGATTTATCCTCTATCGGAGGCGTTCAACGACGATGTCGCCGACTCGACGATCCTGCCCGTTATTCCATCTTCGTACGGTGTTTCCATCCGAACAGGACGGATCACGATCGATCGCAGTTCGGATATTGCGCGTGGAGGCTCAGCCGTATCTCCACTCTATGACGCTTCCGGTCTGCTCGTTGGTGGATACGTAATCCAACCCATAGAACGAAGTCTTGCGCGCGAGCTTGCCCCCACACGACAGGCATTCCAAACAGCGATGTTCACCGTGATTCTGGTCTCGGTCCTCCTGGCTGTTCTGCTTGCCGCGGCGTTTAGCTGGTGGATGGTACGCCCCTTGAGAAAAATGACCGCGCGTGTGTTTGAAATTGGTGCTGGCAATTACGACGCAAGGATTGAGATTAAGGGATCGGACGAAATCGCCCAGTTGGGAGAGACCATCAATCAAATGGCAGCGCGTGTTGCGGAAAGCGTTGATGCCCTCAAAACGACGGATCGAATGCGCCGTGAGTTGATCGCTAATGTCGGTCACGATCTAAGGACACCGCTGGCTGCTCTGAGAGGGCACATTGAGGAGGCAAATCGCTTTCACGATGAGAATCGTACCGCTGAATTTCGAAACGCTCTTGATTCGGCACAGAATCAGGCCGCGTATCTGAATAAAATGGTCGACGATCTTTTCGAATTGAGTCAACTTGAAAATCCCTCCCCTCAGCTGCGTCGTGAGCCGGTGCCGATCGCCGAACTTCTCAACGACGTGGCTCGAAGTCATGTCGGTCAGTTAAGAGATGAGGCCATCGATTTTATAACCGATATCCCGTCGACCTTGCCTGTCATAGAAGCGGATGGCGTCCGTTTGAAACGTCTTTTAGATAATCTGCTTTCGAATGCGAAGCGGCACACGGACGGAGGAGGTACCATCACCCTGGATGCCAGGCGGGAAGACGATATGCTCATCATCGAAGTGAGCGATTCAGGTGAGGGTATGGATGCCGAGTCGCTTTCCCACGTATTCGATCGATACTACCGGGGCGAGGCCTCTCGAACTCGAGACGAGCACGGAACGGGGCTCGGTCTTGCAATCAGCAGAGCGGTCGCAGAGCTACACGGTGGCTCGCTCGTGGCTTCGAGTACACCGGGTGTCGGGACTTGCATGAAACTTAGTCTCCCGATTTCGGATCACCTTTGAGCCGAGCTGGATAAAATTGACCCGTGCTAAATAAAAAAGGCCTTCTTATAAAAAAGGGCCCGACCACCAACGTGGCCGGACCCCAGCTCAGTTTCTAAATCCCGAGGGATTAAGAAATCTTAATTTTCCGTGGTTTGCTCTCTTCGGCTTTTGGAAGACGAAGAGAGAGTACTCCCCTATCGTAGTTGGCTTCGATATTTTTTTCGTTGATTGCCGACGGTACCGAGAAGGACCGGTAAAAATGACCGGTGAATCTTTCGACTCGCACTACATCTTCCGTTTCCTCGAGCTCCCGGGATTTTCTCTCGCCACTGACCGTTAGAATTCCCTCCTGCAAGTTGACATGAATGTCTTCTTTATCAACGCCCGGCACATCGAATTCAAACAGAAAAGCATCGTCAGTCTCGACAACATCAATTCTCGGTGCCCAGGATGCAGAATTATCCGTGTTATTGGAAAAACCGAGTGAGGGGAAAAAATTCCCGAAAACACGGTCGAATTCATGCTGCATTCTGGTCAGATCAGCACGCGGGGAAAGGCGAACAAGCTTTGTCATTGGTATAACCTCCATTGATCAATAATGTATCCGATTGAACGGTCCCTATGTGAGGGAACGATTCATAAAATTCTTCAATACACTACGCAACAAGGGATATGCCAAACGCTAAAAACTGACACATAGGCACCGTTTTGTGACATTTCTGCAGTTCTTTCTACAAGAAAATCCGTGCGCGCGAAAGGGTCTGAAATAACGACAGATCGAATGTCTGCCAGTCGTGCCAATTCGACTTGACACGTCTGACCACCTGTCAGTCTAAAAGGCTGGAAGAATCGTGCCCGCAGCTTCACCAAACCCGATCCGGTAGTGATCGCCCTGCGCGTATCCAGACATAATCACCTGATCGCCGTCCTGAATGAACTTGCGTGTCTCTCCGTTGGAAAGCGAAAGCGGTTTGCTACCTCGCCAGGATAATTCAAG
>SMXL01000083.1 GCA_004356385.1 Bacteroidota bacterium | reverse complement strand
GGGAGATTCGAATGGGAATGATGATCAGGATTCTCGCGCGACGGACATGTTGCTGTCCATGTGATGGCGCAGTGTAGAAGGTGCTACCCCCAATGCTCGATCCGTCTCAATTCCTTGAATTCGCATGATCATGGAGATGAGGGCATAGTGATGAATCGTATGGGCCTGTAAGTACTGCAGCTCTCTCTTGATAGTTGAACGGCTCCAGGGAGATCCTTCCTCAGTACCATTCGTTCCGGCCATCTTTATGCTCAAACTAACATTTTCGGACTCAATTTCATCCAGTTCAGAACAAACACGCTCGAATTCGGCTTTCGCGAAATCCAGGTCGGAGGAAATTCGAAGGTCTCGCTGTCTGGCATCGTAATCAATCCGTTCATCCGGGATCCCCGCCAAGAAACATAGATAGTGCTCGACAATATGGCGACAATGTTCGCCGATACTGCTTTCATAAACAGGTGCATCTACCCGTCTGAACGAACCAGGTGGTAAACACTGCATGAGACTGATTCCTTGCTGAAGACAATGACGATTGTATTGAACAAGACTCGAATAACTATTCATGTACGGTCTGATTGAATAACTGGGACAAATATTTCTGTCGTTTTCTCTCTGAGGAGGGCTGCTAGATCTTTTCGATTCCTTCCGTAAACCGGAGTTTCTCCAAAGTGGATTAGTGCCTCGAAACGACGAATTGTTAACAGTTGATACAAATGATTCGAAAATGTCATGCCTCCCCACCAACAAACGGCGTCGCCTGCAACCGGATCGCCGGGCATTGTTTGATAACTGATCGCAGCAAAATGCACCGGAATTCCTTTTTGTACCGGGTACTCCAACAACGATGATTTGAATCGTGCGACCTCTGCTCCCCGAGTCGACGTCGCCTCCGGGAAAAAAATAATTCCCTGGTTGTTGGCCAAGACCTTTTCAATCTGGGCATTGACTCGAACAACATCTTTTGCACTCAACCGGTCGATAAAGATGGAGCCACTAAAATAGGTGAGGGCGCCGATGACCGGCCACTTTCTGATGTCCGCACGAGAGATGAAGACTCCCCGGACCCGCGTCAATATGAGCAGTATATCGACGTACGAAAGGTGATTCGCCACGAGGCAGAAAGGAGGGAGCGGCTCGCTACCTTTGACGGTTCGTTTCATCCCCATGACCGCCGTGAGGATGATGGCCCACGTGCGAACGATATGGAATCTCACGATTTCCCGGAATCTAGCAGATCCCAGTCCGAGAAGGCTACCGATCAGCCAAGCTACGCAGAGCGTTCCTGTCGACAATACAATCAGAATGATTCGAACAACGGCTCGAAGATGTCTCATCCTACGATATGGTAAAACGCGAGAGCGCTTTTGGACATCGTTTGCGTGTCGAACAGGGCCAGGTAGTCAATGGTCTTGAACGCACGATCAATGGCCGGCGGTCCGCAAATTTTAGATCCCTGCGAGAGATATGTTCTCATCAACCGTGGAATTTTAACGGTCTCCGGAGAGTTCGTGCTCGCTTCCGGTTCGGAGTCGGGATCCGCCTCGGTTTGTGTGCTGGCGTCGGCACCAAGTTCACCCTGGTCGACGAGTTCGAAACTGCGGCATTCATTTTCAGCGAGTGGATATAGGGTCCAGTCTGTGAGAACGTGGCCGTTTTCCTGGAGGTATCGATACACCGCGAGTCCTTCACGCTCGTCTTGACTTGTTAATGAACAACATCCGAATAAGTATCTCATCTCATTGTGTGTCAAATAGATACCTAACCCTCTCCATAAGAGATGGAGCACGCGAAGGGTGCGATGCCCGGAGGCGATGCAAGCCCTACCAATTTCAACGCTGTTATTAAAAATCGATTCGGGAAAAGTAGAAAAGTCGAATTCTGTTCTGGCATAAAAGCCGATTCCGGTGGCCGCCATTTCAGAAGTTTGCATACGATACGTACCGACGCAGATTCCCGTTAACTCCTCGACAACGTAGAGATGGTGATTGAATCGATCGAACTCGTCTTCGTCGCGGCCCGTTTCGTGCGATGTATTCAATCCTTCGGCCAGTTCCAGATTGAACACATCATACCGCAATTGATAAATCGCGTCCAGTTCCTCTTCGGACTCTGCAAACCGGAGCGAATACCCTCCTGAGGCAAGCGATTCACGGGGTAAACGATTCGGATACGTGGGATACACGTTGGGATAGAAATCCTTTATGGATTCTCCAATCACCTGTTCACCTTGCGATTGATCTGGATTTCTCAAGGTCGTCGATAATCCTGAATATGTCGTAACATGGCGACCGGTCGAATTCTGATCAACAACCATGCTAACTAGGTGCCATGAGTGAAGTTACCCATTACCGCTGGGACGAAATGCCCAAAGAGAGAGTGTCGAATTCTCTGGATCGACGGCTGATAACGGGCGAGAGAATGATGTTGGCGCATGTATACCTAAAGAAAGGTTGCATTGTGCCTCGACACCAGCATGATAATGAGCAGCTGACGTATATCCTCGAAGGATCGCTGCGATTCTGGATCGGCGAGGACGAGTTGGATGTGGTAGATGTTCACGCTGGAGAAGTACTCCATATCCCTTCATATTGCTGGCACAAAGCGGAGGCGCTGGAGGACACGTTGGACGTGGATATCTTTTCTCCCCCCCGCCAGGACTGGATCGACAAGACCGATGACTATTTGCGATCGGACTCATAAGGGATCGTTTAGAGATTGTGTCTTGCGTCATTGGCCAGTGCCATCAAAAATTTCTTGAAACGATTGGAGTTATAATTCGCCATCCCGCGGTGAACGGCCACGACGTCTCCATCGGCTGAGACGATGTAGGTAGTGGGTATCAACGAACTCGTGTATGGACGGGGCATTGGCCCGGTCAGGTGATAGACGGGAAACGTGAAATTTCTTGCCTGAATAAACTTTTCGGCGATTTCTCTGGTTTCGTCTGTAGATACCATAACGAACGCGATCCGGTTATCCTGAATCTCATCGTATAGGGTTTGGATAAAGGGCATCTCCGCCAGACACGGAGCACACCATGTCGCCCAGACATTGATAAACAGGACCTTTCCTCGAAGGGCCCGCAGCGAGGTCGCTTCCCCGTCGAGTGTAACCAGCGGGATGTCATAATTGGCGCTGACAATGTCCTCTTCCGCCAACTCGATGTCGGGTTGAAAAACACCGGTCCAAAGGAGTCCGCGTTGAAGCCAACTCTGAATCTGCGTGCCGTACGGCGTCTGGGTAAGAACTAGAAAAATTCCTATAACAATCGCCCAGTCCCACAAAATTCGCTTTCGAGGTCTCACCTTTTCAGGAGTTTTCTTTCTGTCGCTGGTATTCTGGTCAGTCATTGACAAATATTAAGGTCGGATCTCACTTCAGAAAGGGTTGCATGAACCAATCAGTAGCGAAGCCGATCAAATTATTACTTCATCGGCTGGGTAAAATGCGATTCCCGATAGAAAAAGGCTCCCCGCCATGGATTCGTAACCCTGACGGGGTCTAAACGTATCCCGATCCCGTTTTACTGCGGTAGATATCGACTGGAATGCGATCAAGAGCGACGAGATCCAAAGGAACGTCGGGAATAGGTACGGCGAAGCGACGCATTCGATGGAAAAGATGGATATTCGGATTGCCTGTCGCCGTTGCGTTACCGTTCATTCTGTTGGTGAGGTTATCCACGTGGTTGTATGTCGTGAAGCAGATGAGCGGCTGGATGGCCCTCATTCTTTCTGCTTTGGCGGCGGCCCTCATCCTGGGCGCGGTCGTGTGGGTAGTTGGTAGAAAATTGGGTGGAAAACCCGGATTCAAAGTCGTTCGATTTACTGCCCTGATACTGATCGTTTACTGCGTCTATCTTCTGGTGTTCATCTCGGTTTCAAATGTAAAAACAGAAGACCTGCAGGCGACGTATCGTCACCTCCATCCCGTCCTGAGGGTTGCGTTGAGTACGCTTGTTCTTCTCGACGGCCATGTTGTCGTGACAGACACAGAGAGAGTCCCGGAAGATTACCGGGCAATGGGTCTGTCATCTCGAGCGAGTTCATTTCACTTTGAGCAGGAAGACGGATATGTCCACGCGGTCGATCTGAGAACAAGGGGCCGGACACGGCTTCAGAATTTGATGACTAAAGTCTACTTCGATTTGATGGGATTATCGACGCTACGACACACCGGCACGGCCGATCATTTACACGTTTCTCTGCCACTACGCTACTAAAAAGGAATTTCCATTCCTTCATACGCCACGTCCGACGCGCACGGCGCCCCGGACGCTTCAAGAAACGCCCGAACATCTTCAGCGATTTGGTCCAACTCGGAATCTGTTCGAAGCGGATCGTGGTGGCAAAGTACGAGACGGCCAACGTCGGCTGCAGAAGCCAAGTCGCAAACTCGATTGACGGAACTGTGTCCCCATCCGCATTTGGTCTGTATTTCGTCGTCCGTGTACTGAGCGTCGTGAATCAAGACGTCGGCTCCGGAGCAGAACTCCGCGAGTTGTTCAAATGAAGCGTTTTCGTTCCGAGTGGCGTCAATTTCGTGATCGGTGATATACACGACTGAGTTGCTGTCGTTGGAAATTCGATAACCGAAGCACGTACCAGAGTGGTTTACCCTGATCCAGGATACCTCAAGTCCGAACTTACCGAGCGAGCCGTTCACGTCCGGGTTTTCTTCGATCGTCGCGCACACTTCGTCGCGCCTAATTGGAAAATGAATGCCGTCGAGCTGCGAAAGAAAAAGGTCCGCCAGTTCGGGATGCATCTCGCTCAACAATTGAATCGATACGTCCTTATTCATGTGCGGACGAAACATGGGAAATCCACCAATATGATCCCAGTGGACGTGAGAAATCAAGAAGTAATACGTATGGGGTCCTCTTGTCGCCTCTTGCCCGAACCTGTAAAGTCCTGTTCCGGCGTCTAAAACCAGTGTGTTCTCCTGATCCAGTGAAATAGTGATACACATGGTGTTTCCACCATATTTCGCTGTTGATGGACCGGGCGACGCGATGGAGCCTCGAACGCCCCAAAAATGAATATTCATTTACTGGTAGTTGGTCATAAAGCAAAGAGATGCGTGAAGCTACAAACTGGTTCGGTGGATTGTGCCCGGGAGGCGAGAACCCATGGCCGTTGCACATCTCGTGTGTCTGATAACGGCCGTTATAAATATCGATTTGACGATTCTGGCGTATACTTCGATCATTACATGAGACACCTGAAGCGTAGTCTATGCTGTACTACAAGACGTTTTTAGCCCGAAAGGAGAGCGACTGGGTGGTCCTGGTCCACGGAGCGGGTGGCAGCTCGGCGATCTGGTTCAAGCAGCTGCGTGATTTTCGGGCCGCTGTAAATGTGCTACTGGTCGATCTTCGTGGACACGGCCGTTCAAGCGATTATCACGGTCCAGACGGCAATTATTCACTGCCCTCAATCAGCGCCGATATTGTCGCCGTACTTGACCACGTGGGCATTGAATCGGCCCATTTTGTGGGGGTGTCGTTGGGGTCCATCTTGATTCGATGCGTTGGCGACATCGCACCCGAACGCGTGAAGAGTATGATTATGGCAGGTGCAATAACTGACTTCAACGCATGGGCCCGATTTCTGGTCTCGGTGGGTCATACACTGAAATACACGATTCCCTTCCGCTCTCTCTATCGAATGTTCGCGTGGATTATCATGCCCGGAAAAAGGGCTCGGGAGTCGAGGGAAGTTTTTAGAGAGGAGGCAAAAAAAGTCTCGCCCGACGAGTTCAAACGGTGGCTGAATCTTACGAAGGAAGTTTTCGCCTATCTGAAAGATTGGGCGAAGATAGCGGGTCCGTGCCCGATTCTGTACGTCATGGGAGGCCACGATTACATTTTCCTCGATCCGGCCAGAAAGTTGGCGGATCGGCATTCAAATCAGCGGTTGGAAGT
>SMXL01000082.1 GCA_004356385.1 Bacteroidota bacterium | reverse complement strand
GTAGGCGTCCGTACTGCGTGGTATTGCTCGATGAAATCGAGAAGGCGCATCCCGAGGTCTTCAATATTCTGCTTCAGGTGTTGGACGATGGACGACTTACGGATAGCCAGGGTCGAACAATCGACTTCAAGAATTCGATTATCATCATGACCAGTAACCTGGGTTCTGAGCTGATCCAGAGACGCCTGAATGCGAACGATGGTGAAATGGACAGCGAATCGGAGGCAAAACTCCGCGACGATTTGATCTCCCTATTGAAAGAACGTATGAGACCTGAATTCCTCAATCGCATCGATGAGGTCGTTGTATTTCATCAACTGGGCAGGAGCGAAATTAGAGAAATCGCCGAGATTCAGTTCGAACGTGTCCGACTGCTGGCCAAGCGAAGCAACGACATCGATTTGGAGCTTACCGACCGTGCAAAGGACTTTTTGGCGAGTGAAGGCTACGACCCGGTTTTCGGTGCACGACCACTGAAACGGGTCATTCAGAGGCAGATAACGAACAAACTGGCTGAAGAAGTGCTTTCTGGATGGATCATGCCCGGGCACAAATTGCGAATCGATCTGGCTGAGTCCGGTGAAGGGTTGGTGTTTGAATCGCTCGCGGCCGAGAAGACGATGGAAGAAAAGGAAAAGGAAATCGCTTCCTGAGTATCGCTGGCTCAGGAACCGTCGAATCAGGAACCCGTGGGCCGGGAACGACCCGACGTTCGAACCCACTCGTCCAGAGCCGCTCGAGCTTCGATCAGGCTTTCTTCAGATAAGCCGGAATCCGCTTCGTAATGGGCGATGGCTTTGGTTATCAGGTGCTCGGCTTCGTCGAATTCTCCGACCTGTGTAAGACATATTCCCAACAACAGACCCGTCTCGATGACGTCATCGCTTTCCGCACCATAGAGATCGGTGTAGAGGGTTATGGAACTTCTTAAAATCTCTTCCGCGTCTGCAAGCCTGTTTTGCTCCAGTCGAAGTTTTGCCAGGTCAACCTGAGTTTCAGCGAGGAGCCAGTGTCCATTCGGGAAAAACTCCCCGAAAACGAAGAGTGCACTACCGAATAATTCGCTCGCTTCGTCCTCGTTTCCTCCTTTTGCGAGGACACGTGCCAATATCTGCATGTCGCGACCGACTCGCGGATGAACCTGGCCGTAATTCACCTGATGCAATGCGAGCGCTCTTCGAAGAAGAAACTCAGCCTCAACCAGATTATCGGTACGGTAGAGAATCTGTCCGAGCATATTCATTCCGTTCGCGACCAGTCGATGCTCCTGGCCGTAAAGCGTCGTTCTCAAATCCAAAGACTCGCGAACGTAAAGCTTGGCTTCAGCGAACGATCCCCTGTCAAAGAGTAACGATCCAAGATTGTAGAGTGTGGTCGCAACGAACGGATGATCATCGCCCAATAATTTCCGCTGCATCGCCAAACCCGTACGATAGTTGTCTTCTGCGCCGTCGAAATCCCCTTTGTCCTGCAGGACGACAGCCAGATTGACCATCGTCTCGGAAATATCCCGGCTTTCCGGCCCCTCAAGCGTTAGGCGCATGTCAAGTGCTGCGCTCCAGAGTCGCTCGGCCTCATCGTTATCGCCAGTGAGTTCATAGTAGACGACACCCAGTTCGTGCATACTCTGGGCGATGGCCGCGTTTGGAGCTTCGTACAGCCGCCGTCGCATGGCCAGAGATTCAAGATGAAGCTCTTCTGATATCTCCTCTTCACCCTGTTCCTCGTACCACGTTGCCAGATCATAAACCGTCTGCGCAAGCTCGTCCGAATCCCGGTCGCGATAGATTTCGCGCTGCATCTCGAGGGCGCGTTCCAGCATGGGCTTTGACTCGGCCGATAATCCGATTTTCAGATACACCGTACCGATGGCATGAAGCATCGCAGCCTGAACGTCCGGTTGGTCGGCAAGCTCGCGTTCGATCCGCTCCGCGCTTCGGTCCAGCAGCTCGCGAGCGGTAACATCCTGACCGCGTGAAATTTCGGGATCAGAAACTTCAAAGATGCCGATCATCAGATCAGTGACTTGATTCTTTTTCTCAAGCGCGATCTGAATTTCCGTGTTCTGGCGCGCCGTCGTAATCGCAGAGCGAAGAGCCAGGAACGATACCGCGACCAACAAGAGCGCAACGACAGTGCTTGAGGCCACACCGATTTTGTGTCGGCGCACGAACTTGTCTAATCTATAAACCCAGGTGTCACTCTGCGCATGAACCGGCAATCCGGTCAGATACCGCTGGATATCCTCCAGAAACTGGTCGGCAGACTGATATCGTCGATCTGCGTTTTTACGCAGCGCCATGAGCACGATACGGTCGAGGTCGCCCGACAGCTGTTTTCGAAGCCTCTCAATCGGTGTTCCACGCATTTCGCTGACATCCAGTTCAGCATCTTCATCCGTGGACAGGCGGGTGATGGCCGTACTGGGTCGTTCGGGTTCGGTTTCGCATATTATTTTCTCAATTTCGGCTTTCCTTTCTGTGGCAAAATGGTAGGGACGGCCTCCCGTGAGCAATTCATAGAGTAGAATTCCAAGCTGGTAGACGTCGCTCGCTGTCGTAATGACATCTCCTCGTGCCTGTTCGGGTGACGCATATTCCGGCGTCATAATTCGAACTTCCGGGCGGGTGATCGGAACCGTAAAGTCCTCTTCCTCGGGCCTGAGAAACTTGGCGATACCAAAATCGAGGAGTTTCACTTCTCCGTTCGTGGTGACCAGAATATTACTCGGTTTCAGGTCGCGATGGACGATCAGGTTCTGATGGGCGTAGTGGACGGCTGAGCAGACTTTCTGAAACAGATCCAATCGATCTTTGACCGAGAGACGATGCTCGTCTGCAAACTCCGTGATCGTTTTACCGTCCACAAAGTCCATAACGAAGTACGACAATCCGTCTTCGGTGGCCCCACCGTCCAGCAACCGGGCGATGTTCGGGTGCACCAGGCTGGCTAGAATTCGGCGTTCTGTACGAAATCGTTGGAGGATTTCCTCGGTATCCATCCCCCGCCTAATAAGTTTTATCGCGACGAACTTGTCGAAGGTGTCGTCGGCACGAACGCCGAGATAGACCTGGCCCATCCCTCCCCGACCGAGCCTCCGAATAAGACGGTACGGCCCCACCGTTCGATTTATATTGGGATCGGTTTCTTCGTCGTCGTCCTCCACTTCGCGTGCGGCCAATTCGATGAGCGCCTGTTCAAATTTCTTTCGCTCGGGCTCCTCCAGAAAATCAGAAACCTTTTCCCCTGCACGAAGCAAAGACAACACCGAGGCTCGGAGGTCTTCGTCGTCTGCGCAGAGCCGATCGACGACGGATATCTGTTCCTCTGGAGCCACTTCCAGAGCCTCGTCGAGTATAGACTCGATTTCATTCCATCGCTGAGGACTAATGCTCTTCATAGGTCCCGAATAGGGCCGTTTGTCGCAGAGGAATAGACGAAACGCGTGAGAAACTCACTCCTCGTCGGCGCTAAGTGCAAGATACAGAAAGGATTTGGCCTTGTACCAATCACGATCAACCGTGCGAGAGGACATGCCCAGTACTTCAGCCGTTTCTTCAATGGAGAGTCCACCGAAAAATCGGCACTCCACTATTTGAGAGAGTCGGGGTTTTAGTTCCTCGAGTTGTTTGAGCGCCTCTTCCAGATCCAGAATGTCGACGGGCTCGTCGTTGTCTTTGATGAGCGACGCGTGCAGGTCGGTCCGATGTGCCTTCCCACCTCTTTTCTCTGCGGATGTTCGCCTTGCGTAGTCGACCAGAATCTGCCTCATGGCACGAGCCGTGACAGCAAAAAAATGCGCTCGATCTTTCCAATCGCCATCGGAGCGATCAAACATCTTGAGGTAGGCCTCGTGGACGAGTCCCGTCGTATTTAAGGTCTCACCGGGTTTACGGAATCGAAGCTGTCGCTGCGCCATATCACGCAAGTCGTTATAGACGATTTCATACAGCTTTTCACTCGCGGTTTTGTCACCGGTTCGATGTTCGGCTAACAGTTGGGTGACGATTCCTGTGTCCTGCATAGGGTGTTTTGCTTTCGCTGCCGTTCAATGCACGGCAATAGATCTATAAGGGTACGGAATGGATTGACAAATGGAAATGCCACTTTACCGGAATCGATAATTCCAGAATGGATAATAAACACTACGCAATAACGGAATATAAATAAGTAACGATGGATTTGGAATAGTTGTAATTCGCTAATTAATAATAATTTACATGCTGTGATTCAAAGAATGCTTTTTGTTGATAAATAGATTTGCAAAACGGTCTTAGACTTCCGTAATTAGAGTCTGTCCGGTTATTGCTATCCATTCACGTCTGAGATGTATCTAAGCAGATTAGAAATTCACGGCTTTAAGAGTTTCGCAGATCGTACGGTCGTGGATTTTTCTCCCGGAATCACGGTCGTCGTAGGACCCAACGGGTGTGGCAAATCCAATATCGTGGATGCGGTTCGTTGGGTAATTGGTGAGCAGCGGGCTCGAATTCTTCGATCGGAGAAAATGGACAATATCATTTTCAACGGGACGACCAATCGGCGCGCTCTGGGCATGTCGGAGGTTCTTCTGACCATCGAAAATACTCGAGGCGTGCTTCCCACCGAGTATGAAGAAGTAACCATTGGCCGGAGGTTGTTTCGCTCCGGTGAATCCGAGTATCTGTTAAACGGTGTCCAGTGCCGCCTCAAGGACATCACTGACCTGTTTATGGATACGGGGATGGGCGCAGGAGCCTACTCTGTCATTGAACTGAAAATGATCGAGGATATCCTGTCGGATAGTGCCCAGGATCGACGTCACATGTTCGAAGAGGCCGCAGGAATTACGAAGTACAAAATCCGGCGGGGTCAGACATTACGGAAGCTGGACAGTACACAATCCGACCTGAATCGGATTCGCGATCTGGTTGAAGAACTTGACCATCGAGTTTCGAGCCTGCAGCGTCAGGCCCGATCGGCTTCGAGGTTTAAAGTGCATGACGAACGGCTTCATCATCTAATTCTTTCACTGGCCGTTCATGAATATGAAAAACTGTCCGTGGGAAACAGTGATCTGGAACAATCTTTAAAAATTCTGGGCGACCAGAGCTCAGAACTGACGGCGAAACTCGCTTCAGAAGAGGCAGACCATGAGGCACTCCGAAAAGATCATGTCGGAAAAGAGCAGGCACTCGTTGCCGCACAATCCTCTTTGGCCGATCATGTCGAGATGCTTCGTTCTGCCGAAACCGATTTGCGACTCAATTCAGAGCGTCAGGATGGGATCACAAGGAATCTCAAACGAGCCGACGAGGAAGAGATCAATGCCGAGACCCGTTTTTCCTCGTTATCAGAACTGCTGAAAAGCACCGTTGACGACCTGACAACGGCACAACCGGAAGCCAAAAACACAAACGCCCGATTGGCCGTTGTCCAGTCGGAGCGGGATGCTGTCGAAAAACGTATTTCTGAACGCCGATCCCTCCGGCATCGGCTTGCGAATGACGAGCGGAAACGATTAAACGAGCTTTCTGAGCAACGCCGGAATATTGAAAGACAGACGAGTCGTATTGAAGTATTGGGTCAGGAAGTCGAAAAGAGCGAATCTCAGCTTGAGGATGTCGAGGAGAACTTGCTTGCGTTGTTGACACAGATTGAAAAGGCTGCGTCCGATCTCGACGATAGGAAAAATACGGTGAGCGACGTATCCCTAACACTCGCGACGGCACAAGAAAAAAGAGAAAAGCAGCAAGCGATTCTATCTGGAACCGAAGGTGACCTGCATAGCTGTGAGAGAAAACTGGACGCACTCAACGCCGAGATGGTGCTCCTGGAGAGCGTTCTTTCCTCCTACGATGATTTATCCGATTCCATACAGTTTTTGACTGACTCGTCGGAATGGCTGGAAGGACAGCCGAAAACCGTAGCCGATATCATTGCCTGTGATTCAGAACACGTGACGGCAGTAATCCAGGCTCTTGGTCCATTCGCCTCGTACCTGGTCGTCCCCGACGACCAGACCGCCAGTCGGGCGATATCCAAGTTAAAGAACAAGAAGAAGGGCCGAGCGACGTTTCTCGTCATGAGCCGGTTGACCGATGTAGGTGATCCTGAAGTGGACACACGGGTTCGAAATGCCGTCGCGTTGACGGCCGTCATTCGACCGTTGGGAGCCGAGTATCAGCGCCTGTCGAATGTTCTCTTGCGCTCCTGTTTTCTGGTCGATGACATCGAAGCCGTACAACAGGCAGCACCTGAAAGCGGACGATTCTTTACGAAATCCGGAGAGTGGTACGACGCTGCGGGGCTTCGGTATGGTGGTAGCGATTCAGATAGCTCGGTTGCAGCTACGAGTCGCC
>SMXL01000081.1 GCA_004356385.1 Bacteroidota bacterium | reverse complement strand
TTCCATTTTTCAATCAAGTGATCGGGAAGAGTTTGACGTTTGCTGTTCTCGGCAATCCCGTATTCATCGGAGGCCTTGTTCTGTTGCTGGTACTGGTAGGTCTACTATCAGGGAGTTATCCAGCACTGGTTCTCTCTCGCTTCCAGCCGGCCATAGTTCTGAAAGGTCAAGCCACGTTAAGACCTGGCTCCAACCGTTTGCGACAGGCATTGGTAGTGGCGCAGTTCACGCTCTCGATCGGGCTCATCATCGCAAGTCTAATCGTTGCAAAGCAACTCGATTTCATACAGAAACGAGCACTCGGGTTCAACCAAGACCATCTTGTAGTCGTGGATATAAACGACGGTAACTCCAGAGCGAACTTCGTGGCAATGAAAAACGACCTGGCTTCGAGTGCTTCCGTGCAAAGTGTATCGGTCTCGTCAAACGTTCCTGGAGACTGGAAAAATATCACACAAATTGAGATTTTTGCTCCCGATATAGATTCGGAACAGATTATTACCTCTCATTTTCTCGCAGTAGACGGCGACTTCTTGGACACCTTTGAAATCGGGCTCAGGGAAGGGAGAAATATCACCGACACGTCTCCTTCGGACTCCCTATCAGTCCTGGTGAACGCGTCTGCAGCACAGCAACTGGGACTTCGAGTTGGCGACCGGCTTGCCGTAAAGAGTGGTTCTCTAAGCCGAAGATTCCGTGATGGGCGGTTCGAACCCATGGTGGTCGGTATTGTAGAAAATTTCCATTTCGAATCACTTCATGAAGAAATCGGGCCGATTGTCCTCGGGTATTACTTGAATCCAATTGACGTCATAGACTATTTCACAATTAGAATAGATGGCCAAAACGTTTCGAGTACTCTCGAGCACCTACGCACTGTGGGTCAGAAGTATGATCCGCGCCACCCATTCGAGTACAATTTCCTGGACGATCGCATTGCCGATTTTTACGACGCGGAGGCTAAACTGGGTCGGATTTTTAATCTCGCAACCGTGTTAGCTGTATTGATCGCATGCCTGGGCTTGCTCGGACTGACGGCAATCATGACGACCCAGCGGACCAAAGAGATCGGCCTTCGAAAAGTGCTAGGAGCATCTGTTCAAAACATCATTATTCTTCTTTCGAAGGAAATACTCCTTCTGGTCATCGTTTCGTTCGTCCTTGCCCTTCCCCCTAGCTATCTACTGATGTCCAAATGGTTAGAGGGTTTCGCATACAGAACCCATCTTGGGGTCGAATTGTCCTTGATCACTCTCTTGCTTGCTATCTTCGTCGCGGTATTGACTGTCAGTTATCAGACCCTACGTGCAGCGACCGCCGATCCTGTTAAGAGCTTGAGGTACGAATAAACCTCTGCGGTTAGACATATCCGGTGCCTTCCCGACTATTTAGTCACTTCTTTAAGCACGTCGAAGTCGGCACGGACGCCGGCTGAGACGGTGACAACGTTTTTTACGTCAACGAGAAACGATTTAGCTTGGCTACGAAGCTCACCTCCACGTGTTTTCCGGTAGGCGATACCGTCAAACGCTACCTCCGAATCATCCAGTAGAGATTTAAGGCTCTCGGCGTGCTCTTCTTCAGAGATAAAAACACCTTTGTACGTATCATCAATCGAGGTTTGGATCAAGAACGCGTATCCGACTCCAACAATGTTATTGAGTGACGCGTCCTTGTGAATGTATAGTGCCATGGTGCCTTTTTAGTCCGAATTGTATGCGTGGTTGTGCAACTTAATGAGGCGCAGACTCTCCTGCGGACGAGAAATAAAACGCCGAATGGTTCTCTAAAAAATACATCTATCGGTCACTCCTCCCGTTCGAGATTTTATATGTGCGACGCTCCACTCTGTTTCATCGTGAGGTCGGGTGTTCTTGGCACAAGATTTAGATTCTTCAGGGTTTTTCATCCCCAAGTGCTGCACAAAACGACGTTAGTTCCCGCTCCATTCCACGACCGTCGAGACGCCTTGCCCCACACCTACGCACAGACTTGCAAGGCCGTAATAGGGCTTCTTATCCAAATTCGAACGGCGCTTCATTTCGTGTAGTAACGTAGTCAGAATTCTCGCGCCCGAGCAACCCAATGGGTGACCAAGCGCCACGGCGCCGCCATTTACGTTGGTGATTTCAGGATTCAACTCGAGTTCTCGCATAACGCCGATCGCCTGCGCGGCGAATGCTTCGTTCACCTCGGCAAGACCGAGCTCATGAATATCTAGGCCGAGTCGGGTAAGTAGCTTATTGGTCGCTGGAACAGGACCGAATCCCATCTCTTTCGGATCAACACCTGCCGTAGCGCTTCCCAACCATTTTGCCATAGGGCGAAGTCCAAGTTCCTTCGCCTTTTCGGCCGACATGAGTAGCAACGCCGCCGCTCCATCGTTCAACCCGCTGGCGTTTCCAGCAGTTACGGTTCCGTCCGGTCGAAAGATGGGGCTGAGCGCTGAGAGTTTCTCTAGATCTGTATTTAGGATGATTTCACCTGAGGCCAGACGATACCGCGGATGTTCATCCCTGTCGACCAGGCGTTGGCCGTCGTTTTTCTCCAGGATCGAGACCGGAATAATCTCAGTGTCGAACCGGCCTTCGGCAATTGCACTCACGGCTCGGCGGTGGCTTTCCAAGGCAAAAGCATCCTGCTCCTCACGAGTAATGCCCATCTTCTCAGCAATGTTTTCTGCCGTCTCCCCTAGCTGCATGGTGATTCTCATCGCCTCCAACTTCGGGTTGATCATTCGCCAACCCAATGTCGAATCAAACATTTCGGGATTTCCTTCAGCAACGACGTCATCCGTTTTAGGAAGAATCCAAGGAGCGCGACTCATGCTTTCAACTCCACATCCGACAAAAACATCGCCCTCGCCGACGAAAATAGCCTTCGCCGCCTGATTCACGGCCTCCAGTCCGGACGCGCACAGCCGGTTTACGGTTACGCCGGGGACGCTATCTGGGAATCCGGCCAGAAGAACACCCATCCGGGCCACATTGCGATTGTCTTCACCGGCCTGATTGGCACATCCAGTGAACACATCGTCAATAATTACTGGATCAATTCCGGTTCGCTCTACAAGCTCCTTGAGAACGAGTGCCAGCAAGTCGTCAGGACGAACGCTGGAAAGGACCCCCCCAAGACGACCAATGGGGGTCCGTACGGCATCGATGATGACTACTTCACGCATGACGAAACATCAGAAATGACCGAGATACAGTTCAGATATACAGATGATCGGGGTCCAGCTCTTTCCGGATAATCTGGAGTTCATGGTCAGTGGGCTCGGGAGTTTCAGCCACCTCTAGGGCGACACGCAGATTCCAACCGATGCTCGCTTCCACTTCTTTTTGGTCGATTCCCGAATGGATCTCGTCCAGACAAAGTTCTCCCGATTCAGAATCAAAACTGAATACGCCCAGGTTTGTAATGAGCATGGCCGGTCCTCCTCCCGGAATTCCCCATTCCAATCTCGATTTCCCTTTCGTGATCTGGCCTGGACTTGTTACAAAATCTACGGTTTCCGGAAAAGTCTTCAGATTCTGTGTGGCAATGATCACCACCCGCTTAGCGTGAATGGCCATCTCACAGGCGCCACCACTTCCGGGAAGTTGCACTTTGGGATTCTCGTAGTCACCAATCACAGTCGTATTGATATTACCGTATTTATCCATTTGTGCCGCGCCCAAAAACCCGACGTCGATTCTCTTATTCACCAGGTAATACTGGAACACATCAGAAATGGAACAAACCGCAGCGGCACCCTTCACGAGACACGGATCACCAATCGAGAGAGGAAGTCGTTCGGGTACCGATCCAACCACTCCGGACTCATAGATCAGGGTCAGGTTGGGGGCATGAGTGCGACGCGCCAAATTGCAGGCCAGGTTGGGAAGTCCGATGCCGACAAAAACGACTTCACTGTCAACGAGCTCGCGTGACGCACGGACGACCATCAATTCCGATGTTGAGTACTTCGATTCCATCAATCAATAGCCATAGTTCACTGGTGCCGCGAGGGCGATCTCGGCTTTGAGGCGGCTCACGTCTTCGGGACCCAACTTTTCGAGATATTCGGAACGGGATTTGACCCCATAAACCCACTCATCCAGATATCGATCAAGAGACGATGGGTCTCTCGAAATATCCCCCCAGGCGATATAAAAATCGTTGTCCCGATCGTAATAGCCCTGAACATAGGACGGATGGCAACCGAAAGGCTCAACCACGACTGCATCGACGACCATTCCGGGAATCAGTGTTCTGTTCGGGTCGGCTCGAACGACTTTTGAATCGACCAATTCCTCGACCACAACAATCACGTTTTTCGCAGCGAACGCGGTTTCCTTTTGAATTCCCGTGATACCCCAAACCTGCGTGTTTCCTTCTGAATCAGCTCGCTGAGCGTGAACGATCGCAGTGTCCGGTTTAAGAGCTGGAACGGTTGCAATCGATTGCTCCGTATACGGACAGGTTACCGATCGAATCTGAGGATTTACATCCGGAAGATCGCTCCCTAGATAGCTTTGGACAGGATAAAACGGGAGGTTTGCGGCTCCGGCTAACAGTCTCGCCGCAAGGCCGAAATGCGAATATTCCTCGACCTCGAGCAGGTTGGGAATCTGTTTCTCAATTGCTCGTCTAAGAGCGAACAGGGAGCCCGCGCCGGGATTTCCCGCCCAACTGAAAATGAGTTTAGACGCGCAACCGGCTGCAATCATCTGATCGTAGATCAGGTCCGGAGTCATACGGCAGAGAGTAAGATCGCGTCTTTGCTGACGGATGATTTCATGCGCCGCAGCAAAACAGATCAAGTGGGTAAACCCATCGATCACGATCGTGAACCCGTCTTCCACGTAGCGAGCAATCGCCTCTGTCATCGTAGTCACTTTGCTCTCCATTCGTGTTCCTCAGGACGGAGACAGTTCGGACAACACGGTCGTGACAATTTCGAGTGCCTTGTCTACGTCGGGTTTTTTGAGGATCATCGGTGGAGCAAACCGAACAGCATCTTCTCCACAGGTCAAGACAAGCAGCCCTTTTTCAAAACAGGCTCGCTCGAAGGCTAAGGCCATCTCTGCGGGCGTAAATTCGATTGCAAGCATCAGCCCTTTCCCGCGAACGTCAGAGATGACCGGGAATCTGGATTGCAATTCGGTGAGTCCTTCAATGAGGTACTCTCCGATTTCTACCGCATTGGCCATGAGCCCTTCTTCGATGAGGTCGATCGTCTCAAGTGCTGCCGCGCAGGCCACGGGATTACCACCGAACGTGCTTCCGTGGCTACCCGGAGGCCAGGACATGATCTCGTCCCGGGCCAGTAACGCGCTGATCGGAAGTCCCGATCCCAGTCCTTTCGCAAGTGTGATAATGTCGGGTACGACATCCCAATGCTCTATCGCAAAAAACTTTCCGGTTCGGCCCATCCCGCTCTGAATCTCGTCGGCGATCAGTAAGATTCCGAACTCATCACAAAGCGCCCTTAACTGAGGGAAAAACTTGGGCGGCGGAATCGTATGCCCGCCTTCTCCCTGAATCGGTTCAACAACAACGGCCGCGACTTCATCTGGAGCAACCGTTCTCTGGAAAATGGTCTCCCTCCAACTGTTGACACAGTGCACGTTGCAATCAGGGTAGGTCAGATTGTACGCGCAGGACCGGCAATTTCCATACGGCATATGCGTCACGCCAGGAAGCAGTGGACCAAACCCGGCGCGCTGCTTGATTTTGCTGGCAGTCAGACTAAGGGCTCCGTACGTTCGGCCGTGGAATCCTCCATAAAATGAAATGATCTGTTGACGCCCTGTATGATATCGGGCCAGTTTGATGGCCCCCTCGACAGCCTCAGCACCAGAATTCCCCAAAAAGACGCGCCAGGCGTCGGGGCCGGGACCCAGATCCGCCAGCCTCGTACATAGCTCTGTATAGACCGGGTAGTAGAAGTCGGTGCCGCAGATGTGCAACAACTTGTCCACCTGGTCCTTGATCCGCTTGACGACTCGCGGATGGCAGTGCCCGGTAAGTGAAACAGCGATTCCGGACATGAAATCAATAAAACGATTTCCATCCACGTCCGTAATCACGATCCCCTCTGCCCGCTCGACTGCGAGCGGATACTCCTTGATGAGCGATCGAGAGGCCACTAGTGATTCAGCTTCGATGAGGGCCCTTGCCTTCGGGCCCGGCAGTTCGGTTATGATCTCGGGATAGTTCAGATCGAAGCCTCCACTACGGTTCTACTTTGTTCACGCATGAATTGCTGAACATAATAGGGACCACATCCTCCTTTTCCCGTCGATCCGCTTCCCTTCCATCCACAAAACGCTTGAACACCAGGCCAAGCACCCGTAGTCGCTCCCGACCTTCGATTGGCGTAGCACACACCCGATTCAATATGATTGAAGAACCATTCCACCTCGTCGGGATCTCCCGTGTAAACCCCTGCAGTCAATCCGTATTCTGACTGATTCGACAGACCCACCGCCTCCTCCAGCGATTCGACAACGCTGACTGTGACGAACGGTACAAACAGTTCTTTGTAAATAAGTTCGTGGTCCGCAGGTAATCCGGTAACTATTGTTGGCTCCACGAAGTACCCTCGATCAAACGGCGGATTTTCCAGAAGATTTCCTCCAGCCAGGATCTTCCCGTCTCGCCGCGCAAGTTCTACGGCGTCCTGAAATGTCTTATAGGCGCTCTCGTTGACGAGCGGACCCAGGTAGACTCCCCGATGACTGGGATCGCCAATTTCGACGGCCTTCGTCTTTTCAACAAGGTGATTCAAGAATTCGGTCTCGAGCGACCGATGAACATACACTCTTGAACAGGCGCTGCACTTCTGACCGCCGAGACCCACAAATGATCGCATGACCCCCTCAGCCGCTAATTCCGGGTCAGCGCTAGCGGTAATAATCGTAGGATTCTTCCCTCCCATTTCGGTGATGCATGGCTTGGGATAATCCACTGAAAAACTACGATATGCTCTCATCCCGACCTCTTTTGAACCCGTGAACACGATGCCGTCAACGTCAGGGTTTGAAACCAATTCCTCTCCAACTACAGACCCCGGGCCGTGAATGTAATTGAAGACACCGGCAGGAAGCCCGGCTTCCCTCAGCGCTTCGTAAAGCAGCATTCCGGTCCACGGCGCATCTGACGAAGGCTTATACACGACCGTGTTACCCGCGACAAGCGCGCCCGCAGCCATTCCAGCCGAAAGAGCCAAAGGGAAATTAAAGGGGGCGATCACCGCCCACACACCAAAAGGACGGAGCACGCTCACCACATTTTCATCGGGAGAGAGTTGACCCATCTGCCTGAAAAAACCGTCAGCATCCTCCATCTGTTGGCAGTAATACCGAATGAGGTCGGCAGCCTCTTCTGTATCTCCCATCGCCTCGAGGCGACTTTTCCCGACTTCTAAACACATGACAGCCGCCAGGAAATACTTTCTGCTGCTGATCAGATCGGCGGCCGTTCGAAGAATTCGAATACGCTCTCTCCAATCTTCTGACCACGGGCGGAATGCTGTCTTTGCTGCACGGATTGCATCGCGGGTATCATTCGCAGAAGCGCTCGCAAAACGACCTAGAACGAGATGGACGTCGGTCGGAGAAACATCGTCGATATAGGTCTTTGCGTCCCAAGCCTCGTCTGCAATAAAATTCGGATACGTGGCTCCCGCTTTTTGCCTGGCTTCCTCCACACCCGCATCAAAATCATCATGAAAGACATCAGAATCTCCCTGCCCCATGGTCGAATAGGTGAATTTGAAATCCGTCGGTTCGGCTTGCATATCGAGCCCTTCATAGGTGGTGTAATGACGAAAAAGAAGCTATACGATTCAGGACTCTTTTGCATATTCCGTGTTGATCATCAGGAGCTCGAAAGATCACAGGCTCGCCTCGACCGCGTCTATTGCAGACCTCATTCTCGTGACCAATTCGTCGACTTGAACTTTCGTGATAATAAATGGAGGCCCAAGAACCGAAAGATCTCCATTATTTGATGGTAGATATCTCGTTGTTGCCCATATTATTAACCGTTCGTCGAACGCCGCCTTTCTGATTCTTTCTGCGATTTCCAGTTCCGGTGGAAACGGCTCTTTTGTGTCTCTATTTACAACGTATTCCACACCCGCAAGAAGGCCCAAGCCCCGAACATCTCCAACGATTTCGCTGGTCCGCAACGATTGTAATTGCTCGTGAAAGTAGTCTCCCATCTGTTCGGATCTTGCCACAAGGTCATGATCTTTCAGATATCGAATGGTAGCCAGCCCGGCTGCCGCCGGCAAGGGCGCGTGCGAAAAAGTCTGATTGTAACTGAATGCCCCGCTCCCCTTCGCAATGGTCTCTACAATCTCGCTGCGCACGACCAACGCACTGAGCGGTGCGTAGCCCCCACTCAGCCCCTTCCCGAGCGTAAGGATATCGGGAGTTACTTTTTCGTGGTCGATGGCTAGCCATTTTCCTGTTCTCCCCATCCCCGTCAACACTTCATCTGCGATAAAGAGCACGTCGTGATGATCACAGATATCGCGAATTTTGGAGAAATAGCCGGGTGGTGCCACGACGCCCCCTGCGGAGGCGCCGATCACGGGTTCGGCGATGAACGCAGCAACCAGGTCCGGACCCTCCGCCTCAATGGCATCATCAAGACGTGACGCACACTGATCTCCGAATTCTTCAAAGGAAATATTCTCAGGGCAGCGATACTCCATCGGTGCCGGGATGAACGTCACATCCTGCAGGAGAGGTTCAAACTTTTCCCTCGACGAGGGCCGCCCGGATACGGAGAGAGCAGCCAGCGTATTACCGTGATATCCGGGCTGCCGGGCGATCACTTTATACTTTTTATCGCGGCCTGCTTCACACCAGTACTGCCTGGCCAGCTTGATGGCCGCTTCCGTCGCGGCCGATCCGCTGCTTAAAAAATAGACATGATCGAGACCCTCCGGCGTAAATGCGGCCACCTCCCTCGCCAGCTCCTCGACCGGCTCATTCGTAAAGTGAAGTCCGTTCACGTACGCGAGTTTCTTCGCCTGACGAGCCATGGCATCGGCGATCTCGGAGACACCGTGCCCCACATTTACGACAAAAGCTCCACCAGAACCGTCCAAAAACTCATTCCCATACTGATCGTAAAGATAAATTCCCTCCCCCCGAACGGCTGTATACATTTCCTGGGACAGACGTCGATAGAACACGTTTGATATGGGATACCCGGGAGACATTACTCAGCCGTTTTGGCCCCAAAAGGACTCAGGTTTCCAAAACGGTTCTCCAGGGCGAGTTCAACGCCTTCGGCGTTTCGAAGAGGTCGAGGTTTGCTGGATTGCTGGGTGGCCAAGCTCACGACAACGATAGCAATGATCCCCATGACCATCCCGAAGAGGTCCGAGGGCACGGCACTCGTATATAGTGGTACGACGAGCCAGCACACGAAACCTACGATCATCGACGCCAGGGCTCCTGGTACATTGGCCCTTTTCCACCATATGGCGGCTGTCAAAGGCACAAATAGGGAAACCAGGGCGATAGAAAAGGCATCGACCAAGAGGTTGTAAATATTCTGAAAATAGAGCGCTACGATCAGTGCGAGGATCGTCACGACGGGTACGCTCCACCGCGACCACTTCAGAATATCAGCGTCCGTCGGATCCGGTCTGACATAGGAAATCAAATTCTTTCCGATCACGCTCGAAGTCGCTAGAATGGCACTATCCGCGCTGCTCATGACGGCCGCGAGGAGTGCACTGATGAAGATCACAACAACGGTCGTGGGTAGGTACTCGATCACAAGCATCGGCACGATGAACTCCGCGTTTTCGATATCCGGCATCAGCAGGGTCCCGATCAGTCCAATACAGATCGGGATTAAGCCGAATGTCAGATAAACACCGGTTGAAATGTACAAGCCGGTTTGAGCCGTCTTCTCATCCTTGGCAGCCAAACATCTTTGCATCAGGTCCTGCCCCGCGATATTCCCAAGCCCGATGACGATCCAGGCTCGAATGTAGAAGAGCCAATTCGAAAACCCTCCCTCTTCCGGGGTCATCGAAAAGCTGCCGTCCGGCAGCCGGGAAATAATGGCCGCTACCCCGCCGGCTTCCTTGATCAGTATCGGAAACGCGATCAACAGCCCTACAACAACGAGAATGATTTGGAGGAAGTCTGTCCAGGCAACAGCCCACATTCCTCCGACCATGGTGTAGATTAGCGTGATTACTGTGCCAATACCGATCGCCCACTCGGTAGAAATGCCCGTGATGGTCTGAAGTACGAATCCAAACGAGACGAGAAGCGCTCCCGTCCAGCCTACATAAATAACAATCGTCGCAACCGCCGCAAGAAATCCAGTCCTCTTATCGTATCGGGAATCAAACACGTCGACGACCGTCATCACAGACATTCGCCGGAGCATCCGAGCAAAGAAAAGACCCGCTAGAAGAAGACAGAGAGCCGCGCCAAACGGATCCGCGATGACACCAATGAAGCCCTTTTTGAAAGCTGTTCCAGCGGCCCCCAAAACGGTTCCTCCACCAAACCAGGTGGCTGAAAGCGTTCCCACCGTCAGCCAGAGTGGTAGGCTGCGCCCCGCAACCAGAAAATCAGCTGCCTTTGAAACACGCCGACTCGCAGCGTAGCCGACGAGCAACATGACCAGTAAATAGATCCCAATGCCGATGTAGACTTCAGTCATTCGCCAC
>SMXL01000006.1 GCA_004356385.1 Bacteroidota bacterium | reverse complement strand
GTTTTATTTTTCATTAACCCAAAATGGAATATTTATAAATCCCTTCAACTGAATCATTTTCATGAAATCGGCTGAGTCGAAATGCCTGATGGTCAAACATCGGATCCGACTCAAGCAATATCATATCGGCTGTCATTTGAGCCACCGCTGGCGCCAGTTTAAAACCGTGCCCGCTAAAACCCGAACAGATGAAAAAACCACTTCCAGCGGGCACTTCGTCAATGATTGGATGCCAGTCTGGTGTGATCGCATACAGTGAGGCATATCCATCAATGGAGATGGAGTCTTTTAAGTCCGGCCACGTTTCTCTAAGGCGTTCTAAAACTTTATTCAGAAAGTCAGCATCCGCGCGTCTTTCGTAGTTGTCAGGATCTACCACGGCGTCGGATTCTGTTGCCTCTACCAGGCCACCAAAAACGCTTTCTTCAGAATAAGGACGGATAAAAGACCCGTTACTGAAGTCGATCACGACAGGAAACTCAGACATCATGCTGTCCGGTTTCGAAAAAATGGATACCTGGGTTCGACACGCATCTATGGGAATATCCTGCCCGATCATGGCTGCAATTCGGGCCCCCCACGCGCCGGCACAGTTGACCACAACAGGTGCCACAAATTCTCCGCCTGAAGTTTGAACTCCAGAGACCTTTTCACGCGAGAAGGAGATACCCGTAACCTCCGTTTCCTCGAACACTTCCACCCTGTATTGCTTGGCTGAGCTGGCATATGCTTTAACCGTCAGGACGGCATCCGCGTAACCGCTCTCAGCTTCAAAGGCGGCAATTAGGCCTGATCGCAGTTGGATTCCGGGGACCAAGTCGATCAATTCCTCAGATGAAATTATCCGCGTGTCTATCCCGATTTCCTTCTGAATCGCGAGATTTGATTCAAGTCCCTTTCTGTTTGATTCAGACGATAGAACGATAAATCCGGATTGATGAAATCCACAGTCCCCGCCAATTCTGTCCTCGAACTCGCGAAAGACACGGACCCCGTAATAGGCCATTCGTGCGGTTAGCCGATTTGAATAATGTTGGCGAATGATGGCCAGCGAATCGCCCGTAGGCCCTTCACCGATATGTCCTTTCTCCAAGACAGCGACACTGAGTCCACGCCGTCCCAACTCATGGGCAGTGCAGCATCCCATGATACCGGCCCCGATGATAATAGCGTCGTATGTCTTACTCATTATGTGGTCAAGCGGCCAATTCCCTGGCTGTTTCCTTAATGAATTCCCAGGCGTTTCGAACGTGCCTTTCCTGCGTATGGGTCTGCCCGATCGACATCCGAATGGCAAACCGTCCACGCAGTACAGTTTGGCTCAAATAGATCTTTCCGCTGGCGTTGACTGAGTCCAGAAGTGACCTTGTGAATTCGTCTCCATCCGTATGCGCGAAACAGATGAGCTGCAAGGACCGAGGGGCAAGCCGCTCAAAATTCGGGTCATCATCGACCCAATCGGCGAATTTCGTGGCCAAGTCAACGTGTTCGCGAATGTGTTTCTGGAGACCCTCCACCCCGTAATATCGAATTACAAACCAGAGTTTCAGAGCTCGAAACCGGCGCCCCAAAGGGATCTGCCAGTCCCGATAATTATCCTCTCCGGCCGATTTCGTCACGTCATCGCCCAAATACTCTCGATTGATTCCCAACGCCCGAGTCAGGCTGTTGCGGTCTTCGACAAATAGACAATCACAATCAAAGTTGGTGAACATCCACTTGTGCGGGTTGAAGCAATAACTGTCTGCGTAGTCGAGACCATCCTGGATGTATCGAAACTCGGGACAGAGTGCGGCGGTCCCCAACATCGCCGCATCGACATGAAACCAGATCTCCTCGCGCTGACAAATCTCTCCGATCGATGACAGCGGATCCAGGCTCCCGGAGGACGTCGATCCCACGGTCCCGTATACAAGAAACGGTTTGAATCCTTCGTCCTTGTCGCTATGTATTCGCTTTTCTAATTCGGCTGCGTCCATCGCAAACGAATCATCGGTTTCAATAATTCGCAGTCGATCCGAACCAATGCCTGAGATTCGGAGCGCCTTTTCGATAGAAGAATGAGTCTCCGTGGATGCATAGGCTACGAGTGAAGAATCCGTACCGGCCTCGTTGGATCGTCCCTGGGTTGCCTTTTCTCGTGCGGCCAGCGTAACGCAGAGTGTCGCGCTTGATGCCGTATCCTGGATGACGCCTCCGCCCTCGTTGATAGACTTGAACTTCTCTGGCAGATCCAGCATCTCGACGAGCCAATCCAATACGTGGGCCTCCAGTTCGGTACACGCCGGGCTCGTGACCCAATTCATTCCCTGAACATTAAGGCCAGCTGAAATCAACTCACCCAGAATTCCTGGACCGGAGCTGTTGCAGGGATAGAATGCGAAGAAGTTTGGAGATTGCCAGTGCGTAATGCCAGGCATGATGAGTTTGTCCATGTCGTCCAGCATCGCCGACATGGATTCTCCTTTCTGGGGGGCGCTCGGTGGAAGGCCAGATCGAATATCCCCGGGATTCACTTGAGAAAGCACAGGATAGGTTTCTATCCATTTGTAATAGTCGGCGATCCAGTCGATCACCTCTTTGCCGTATTCCCGAAACTCATCCGGGGTCATATGATATCCGGGCATTAGGCGTAGCCTACTTGTTTGATCATGAATCTACTCACACGGATTCCCATAGCACTTCTGCGAGATGCTTTACCCGCCGGCCGGTTCCGTGCTCGATTTGTTGCCTGCAACTCACACCAGAAACACAAACAACCGACTCGTCGGAAGCGTTTCGAACAGAAGGAAAGAGCCGATCCTCACCCACCCTCATCGATAAATCGTAGTGCTCGGCTTCAAATCCGAATGAACCCGCCATCCCGCAGCATCCGGCGTCGATCTCCTCAACGGTATGTCCGGCGGGTAAACCCAGGACGATGAGGCTGGCCTCTGTTCCGATCATTGATTTCTGATGACAATGTCCATGAAATAAAATATTTTTGGGATCATCAGAGAATTCAATGTCAAGCTCGCCATCGGCAGCTTCCTTGGCAATAAACTCGTCGAACATGAATGAAGCATTGGCAATTTTGCCGACCCGGTCGTCATCTGGTAAGAGCGATGCGTACTCGTCGCGAAACGTGAGCAAACAACTGGGCTCCAGGCCGATGACAGGGAGACCCTGCTCTACGAGTGGATAAAGTTTTTCCACGGTTTCCCGGGCTGCGTCTCTCGCGTCGTCTATCAGACCTTTTGAAAGCATCGGTCGTCCGCAACATCCGTGACCCGGAAGGACCACCGTATAACCGGCTGTCTCGAGAAATTTAGTTGCAGAGATGGCTACGTTTGGATAGTTAAACGTGTTAAAGGTATCGTTGAAGAGCACGACCCGGCGAGCAGTCACCGTGGTTTTCGGCCGATCCCGAAACCATTCTGTGAAGGGCACACGCGCAAAAGGAGGGAAATTTCTCTTCGATGAAATACCGACGGCCCTCTCCATGGTCCACCGGAAGGCGCGATTTCTGAACATGGTGTTCACCGCCGCCGCCCCACGCCCACTAAATCGTCGATTCGACCGGGCCACGTTGGCGAACAACTTGGATCTTCGAGAAACTCCATGAATGGACTGATAGTGGGCCAGAAATTCCATTTTTAGCTTTGTCATATCCACCGACGACGGACATTCTGAGGCGCAGGCTTTGCACTCGAGGCACAGATCCATCGTGTCGTACAGCCGTTGGTCAGCCAGTCCATTGGCTTCGATTGCTCCCGAAAGAACCGCGCGCAGGGCATTGGCACGACCCCGGGTGGAATGTTCTTCTTCTCGTGTCGCCATGAAACTGGGGCACATCGTCCCTGTCCCGATCTTCCTACAAACGCCGGCGCCGTTGCACATTTCTACGGATCGATCGAAGCCCTGGTCTTCCGAAAAATCCAAATGGGTGATCATGGGTTCGGTCGAATACTTCGTGCCGTATCTCAGATTTTCGGTCATCGGCTGTGCGTCGACGATATTCCCAGGGTTTAACAGATTTTCGGGATCGAATATCGATTTGACGGAACGGTAGAGTCCATACAGCTTCTCTCCGAAAAATTGCTCGTTAAACGCGCTCCTTGATCGACCGTCTCCATGTTCGCTCGACAACGCTCCACCGAATCCGTGTAGCAGATCGATCGCAAACGACGTGATTTCCGGTAGCTTGGAAATCTCTTTCGCGTCTTTCGTATTGATCAGAGGCCGAATATGGACGCATCCGGCACTGGCGTGAGCGTAGTAGGCAACTTTCGTCCCCAAATGATTGCAGAACTTCTCCACACCGGTTACATATTCCGTAAGGTGCTGGGGCGGGACGGCCGCGTCCTCTATAAACGGAATCGGTTTATAATCGCCCTTCATGCTCATCAAGAATCCGAGTCCCATCTTGCGAACGTCCCATACATTTCTTTGACCTTCAGAGTCCAGAACGCGAACCACTTCTCCCGCCCCTGACGATTCATCCGTAAGCTGTTTTTCGAGTCGTTCGATTTTCGACACCACCTCGGTGAGACTCTCACCCGAGTATTCCGTGATCAGAATGCAGTTCGGGTCTCCCGACACAAAGGACTCCAGCTTATTCCGCCAGACTGGAACACCGCGACAGAGAGACATTCCCAGATGATCCAACAGCTCAATCGCAGACGGATCCGATTCGAGAATCGATGAAATTGCTTGCAGAGCAGATTTCAGCGTTTCGAAATGAATAATTGCCAATCCCGTGAAGGAGGGAATCGGAACCAGGTTCAGGGTGACATCTTCGATGATGGCAAGCGTGCCCTCACCTCCGCAGACAAGCTTCGACAGGTTGAATCGAAAATCTTGACGAACACGAAACGTCGGACCTTCTCCTCTCGATCGGTCAACTTCCCCGATCAATCGATCAAGATTATACCCACCCGAGCGCCTCCAGTGTCGGGGCGTGTCTTCCTGAATGACGGATCGATTGCCGGGATTCTGTACCAGCTTCAGCACTTCACGATACAATCGACCCTCTGCGGATTGCAGCATTGTTTTCTGTCTGACCTCATCCTCGCTCAACGGGCCAAGACACGCGCGAGAACCGTCGCTCAGGATCACATTCATTTCGGTGACGTGATCCGCCGTCATCCCGTAAACAATCGAATGGGCTCCCGTCGAATTGTTCGAAACAATCCCGCCCATGGCGGCTCTATCGGCACTGGCGGGATCCGGTCCGAATTGCAGACCATGCTTCGCAAGAAGAGCGTTAAGCGATCCAAGGACTACTCCAGGCTCCACCGTCGCCGTGCAGGCCTCGATATTCACTTC
>SMXL01000080.1 GCA_004356385.1 Bacteroidota bacterium | reverse complement strand
TGGTTAAACGCGGGAGGAAGTCTTGTGCTTCATTTGATGCTCCTGTTGATGCTGTCTCTTATGATTGGCGCCTCGTCAGAAGAGACTCCCGTCGGTTTTATCGAAGTTGAGTTTGGCCCATTTTCCGAGGGTCGACCTGTGGTCAACGCTCGTCCTCAGCCAGAAGAACCGACGCCGCAGCCTGAAGAAGCAGATCCACAAGAGGAGCAACAACCGGCTATTTCTCCGCCCGAGGAGGTCAAACCGGTTGATTTACCCGATCAGGTAGTGGAGATTGATGATACGGAGGTGATCGACATTCCTGAAGCCGATACCGTTGCCCCTGAAGAGTCTCAAACCGAGGAAGAAATCGTCGATGAAGTCCCCCAGCCGGAAACCGAGACCATTCAGCCCCTGGGTAGCGGGTCTCTAACAGACATAAGCGGAGACCAACCGGGCGATGAAGGAGACTCGAATGAACCCGAGCGAGCCTCACCCTTCCAGATAGAAGGTCTCAATCGTGCTCCGATCAGTACCCCATTGCCTGTTTATTCGGAACAGGTCAATGCCATAATTCAAGTTCGCATTGTTGTTGACCCTCTGGGCCGCATCATACGGCGGATCCCTCTTCTCAAGGGAAATGCCAGTCTTGAGAAAGCGGTTATGGACGCATTATTACGATGGCGCTTCAACCCGCTCCCAGCCAACGCTCCCCAGGAAAATCAAACGGGGCAGGTTACGTTTCGCTTTACGCTTCGCTAGAGAATCAATCTGAATCGGAAATCAAAAGATTCATAAGGTCGGCATCGACGATTCAGTTGGCTCAAGAATAGTCTGAATGGTCGTTCGATCCTGGACATCCGCCCAGACACGGGGAAAATGACTCTCCAGTCAGCACGAATCTGAAAGCTCGCCGCCCTTGCCGTGAAGTAACGCCATTGCCAATAAAAGGGAATTTCGTAGCCGATCGGGCGACGAGAAAAAAACTTTGATCGACGATGCTCCAGACCGAAAAGAATATTTTTCGACGGAGTCCACTCGTGACACTAAATCGTCGAGGGCTGAGCTGAGAGAGGGCTCAACATTATCGTAGCCTTAAGATGGACGACCAAAATGAAGGCAAGGGACGAAAAGCGACCGGTCGTCGAATCACGCACGACAGACCATGGACCCGGCCACCCGACACGACTGGCCGCAGGTCATCAAGACGATCTTAGATGAGATGCATCAACGGAATCACGACAAGACTCGGAAAAAGAGCCAGAAAACGCGGGTCCTCTGTGTACGTATTTTCAGCGCGAACAGGAACCCGAGTCTGTTTCGCTATTTTTATGGTCCTCGGCTTTGATTCGCGGCTCGAATTCATTGCCTCGATCAACACCGGTTCAGGACGTGACCAGTATAGTTTAAGGATGACCAAACGTGTCAAGAAGAATTGAGCTGATATCTCTCGTGGCCGCCGATGCGATCGCTCTCGCCTGGGCCAATTTGATCTGGTATTGGGCCCGCTTCAATTGGGGTTGGTTTTCTGACCCCGTTTTCGCCCCCGATACCGGTTACGTATGGATCCTTGTTTCACTGCTGACCCTGTACTGGCTGGTTCTGTTTTTGGTCTATGGCATGTACCGCGAACGGTATGCGTCGAGCCGCTTCGATGAGCTGGTTTCACTCGCAAAAGTGGTCACGTTTGGAATTTTGGTGCTGTTCTTTCTTCTTTTTATCGAGAGCCTGGATGCGTATTCGGCACGTTCGAATCTCTTCTTTTACTTCGCAGCGGTGTTCGTCTTGGTCGCCACGGGCCGAGTTCTGGTTCGATCCGTGCAAAAACTGCTCATTTTAAAAGGGTACGGATTACACAAAACTCTCATTGTCGGATGGAGTGACATACTGGATCAATTGCACGAAGAGGTAGCTCGCTACCCAGAGGCCGGTCTCGATATTGTCGGCGCACTGCGGCTAAGGCGCCAGACAAGTCCGGCTCAGGGAGGAAAAGAAGCACAAGGAGGAATTTTAACTTCGGACGACTCGAACAATCTTTCATCGATTCAAGAACTCCCTCAACTAATCGACGATCTCGAAATTCAGGATGTTTTGATCGCCCTCGGACCCGACGATGGCGGTTCGTTGATGGAAGTCCTTCGTCTCTGCGACGGCAAATCGGTTTCATTGAAACTCGTTCCGGATTTTTACACCATTATCGGCGGCATGGCTCGAACCGAGCACATGTATGGACTTCCGCTCATTGAAGTATTGCCTGAGCCAATGCAGGCTTGGGAGGAGAGTCTCAAAAGATTTATGGATCTCGTGATTGCAGCCATCGTCCTGGCCGCCGGGCTTCCGATATGGATCCTGATTGGTGTCATGATTCGTATTACCTCATCGGGTCGTGCAATTTATCGACAACATCGAGTGGGCCAACACGGTCTTGAGTTCGTGATGTATAAATTTCGCACGATGCAAAACGATGCAGAAGAAAAAACGGGCCCCGTCTTGGCAGCTGAGAATGATCCGCGGTATACACGATTTGGACGCTGGTTAAGAAAATGGCGAATCGATGAAATCCCTCAAATGTGGAATGTCTTCAAAGGTGATATGAGTCTCGTTGGGCCAAGACCAGAACGACCCTTCTTCGTCGACGAATATTCTCCTCAGATTCCTCTGTACAGCAGGAGGCATCGGGTCAAGCCGGGTATTACTGGCTGGGCACAAGTAAAGTGGAAATATGATTCGAATCTCGAAGATGTTCGGCAAAAAGTGAAGTACGATCTATTCTACATAGAAAACATGAGCTTCAGACGGGATCTTCAGATTCTATTCCGTACCGTTTATACGGCTATTCGTGGAGCGGGCCGGTAAGTCGTGTTCGGCTTCCAACAAATGGATTGGCTCCTCGTGAATGAATCCATTCGGAACACACTTCTGAATTGAAACCAGCAGCTTGCAATTGCAGAGAATGAAAGATCAATTCGAAGCGGTTATTGGACTCGAGGTGCATTGTCAGCTCTCGACCGAATCGAAAGCATTTAGCTCCGAACCCGCTTCTTTTCAATCTGATCCGAATATTCAGGTGGATCCCTTATCACTCGGTCATCCCGGGACGTTGCCTGTTTACAATGAACACGCCGTCGACCTCACGCTGAAGATGGGCATGGCCACGCATTCGACCATTAATCAGCGGTCGGTATTCGCTCGCAAACACTATTTCTATCCGGATCTCCCAAAGGGGTATCAGATTTCGCAGTACGAGCAGCCGATTTGTACGGGTGGATATGTAGAAATCGTACTCGACGACGATCCATCAGAAACACGTCAAATCCGGCTGACTAGAATACACGTGGAAGAGGATGCTGGGAGAAGTATTCATAACGCGGAGTCGGATTCAACGTTGCTGGATTTTAATCGGTCGGGTGTTCCACTCATCGAAATCGTAACTGAACCGGATATTCGAACACCCCGGGAGGCATACAAAACCATGCGCAAAATCAGGCAACTGGTTCGGTACCTGGATATTTGTGATGGAAATATGGAGGAAGGATCCCTTCGCTGCGATGCGAACATCTCCATTCGGCCCACAGGCTCCTCCGAGTTGGGGAAGAAAGCTGAAATCAAGAATATCAATTCCTTCCGGTTTCTGGAGCGTGCCCTCGCCTATGAAATTGAAAGGCAAAGGGGTCTACTCGAGGACGGTCACGAAGTCGAGGTAGAAACTCGCTTGTGGGATGAGAAAAAGGGTGAAACGCGCTCGATGCGATCGAAGGAAGGAGCCGATGACTATCGATATTTTCCTGATCCGGATCTACCTCCTCTGGTCGTGTCAGATGAGCAACTGGCCCGCGCGAAAAACGAAATGACGTCCTTGCCGGACGAACGAATCAGAATGTATATGTCCGACTGGGAGTTGCCGTTTCAAGATGGCGAAGTGCTCACCTCCGAGCGGGAAATTGCAGATTATTTTGAAGAATGCGTGTCGAATCTCATGAGTGAAGGGACGTTCGAAGTGAAGGTCGTTGCAAAATCTGTTGCGAATTTTTTAATGACGCACGCCCTCGAAACACTGAAGTCGAAAGATTCGCAACGGGTACAAATCGGTGTCGATACAAAGAGGTTCTCGGAGTTAATAGAGATGCGGCTCCAGCATCGAATCAGCTCGACAGCGGCCGTCGATATATTCGAGCAGATGCTCACTTCGTCAGATCCACCAAATTCGATTGCCCAGGCTCGTAATCTGTTTCAGGTCCAGGATACTGATGAAATCTCTCGAGTAGTCCATGATGTATTGGCTAACAATCCGGAAAATGTGATCACGTATCGGAATGGAAAGGTCGGTCTGATTGGATTCTTCATTGGACAAGTGATGTCAAAGTATCCGGGTTCACCAGATCCGAAGATGGTGCGGGCACTTTTGGAGGAGAAACTGGGTTCAAGCGATTAATCATCCATCAAACATGGCCAGTTCTAGATGAGAGAATGGTGTAGAAGGTCCGGCGCCCGTTTGCTGTGGAGCACGCTTGTCGTTTCCATGTTCCTGCTAACGGGGTGTGGTGAAAAAGCTCGCCCGAGAATACGTGCGTTTGCAGAAGGCACGTTTTCCATTTCTAGTCAGCAGGACTCGACGAAAGATTTCGGAGGATTTGAGATTGTCCTTGTCACGCAATCAGAAGGGGATATCGATACACTCGGAGTCGCAATAACCGACGTGAGTGGTAACTTCCGAATGGATATTTCCGCTCTCGAGGAGGGCGTTTTCCCTTTTATCGTAAGCCGGGCGGGTACAAGACTGGCCATTGCTGAGTTTGTAGTCGCGGAAGGAGACTCGACGACCGTAAGCGGATCATTCCCGTTAAACGGGAGGCGTCTCAGGATTGTATCTCCCGAAAACGCAGCGTGGACGGCGTATCGAAACGTCAAGGCCCTGCACAACCAGCGAATTTTGGAACTGGTTCAGTCCCAGACGGCAAGCGGCAGAAACATGTTCGATACGATTGCCAGTACGAGTGCGATTCTCTGGAGTCTTCGTTCAAGCTACCCGACGAGTATGGCCACGAAGCTTGCCTCCGTCGAATCGGTGGTCATGCTGGAAGGATGGCAGGACTCGCTCGTCATCGCACGGCTTCCGGAGCTCGGTATCGACTATAGCGGGATCGTTCAAGCGGTGAGGGCGGCTCGACGGTCGGTCGCACGCCAGCTGGGTCAGGATTCGTCTCTCAGCCTGCTCAGATGGTACCGCGAGAGAGTTCCGGACGAGATTCAAAAAGCAGAATTACAAATGGAACTGGTGGTCGCACTTCTTGATAGTTTCCAGAACGACCTTGCATTGGAGGAAGCGTTGGAGCTTCGCCGGTCGTACCCGGGCACTGACTGGGCGACGTGGGCAGCCCGAGCCACGTACGAGATTGAAAACTTGTTGCCGGGAATGGAGGCTCCAGCGTTTCAGGTTTTATTACGCGATGGGACCGAGTTGTCGTCAGAGAGCCTGCTGGGCAAGTTTCAGATTCTCGAGTTTTATGAACCCACCAATGACATTTTCCTGAAAGAAATCGGCGACCGGAATACAGTATTTCAGCTTTTAAACGAAAATATATTTCAGGTCCTTTCGATATCGACGGACCCGGATTCGGTCGTTAACGAAGCTCTCTTTGAAGAGGTAGATCCCCCGGGTATGTTTGTATTTGCAGAGGGCGGAAAGGAGTCGGACATTGCCCGTCTGTACAATGTCCACGTAATTCCGACGCGGTTTTTGATAGATCCAGATGGATTAATTGTTTCGAAATACACGGGATCCGGGATGATGGATCTAAAGAATGACTTGATCGCCGTCATAGCCCGATTGAATCAGATAGCTTCCCAGGCCAATTGAATTCTCAGAATTTATTTCCGCAAACATACATTTACACGAAGACGCTTCTCTTATGCTCATTGCTGGAAATTGGAAAATGAATTCCGATCACATGTCGGCCAGGCAACTCGCTAGCGCGGTTGTCTCGGCTATTGGAGATCCAACACACATTCATGTTGCGGTGTGTCCTCCATTCGTTAATCTGGACGCCACATTTGATGTTCTGCATGGCACACCGATCCGATTGGGTGCTCAGAACATGCACGAAGCGGATTCAGGAGCGTTTACCGGTGAAGTTTCGGCTTCCATGCTCCGAGCCGTCGGGTGTTATTACGTTATTCTCGGCCATTCTGAGCGCCGCCAGAAATTCGGGGAGACCGACGCCGGCGTTAATCGTAAGATTTTGCAGTCACATTTGCACTCTCTCGTTCCCATTGTGTGTGTGGGTGAAACGCTCGAAGAGAGAGAGGCGGGGCGGGCAGAAGAGGTGGTATCCGGCCAGTTGTCTACGGCGTTGGATGGCATTACTCCG
>SMXL01000079.1 GCA_004356385.1 Bacteroidota bacterium | reverse complement strand
GTTCTGGTGTGTGGGTTTAGAAGGACCAGAGAGTACTGACGTGGATTGGGTAGTACTGCTCTGATCAAAAAGGTATTCTGCTCGTCGCATCTCGAATCATCGGCCGCTTTAACGTCACGAACAAGAATGGGTTCAGTGATCAACGGGCGGAAAGATACCCGTATGATAATCCGTTATTGGGAGACCTAGCTAGCCGTTATTGATGACAACCTCTTATCATTTGTGGATAACCTGTGGGGACGTCGAAAACAACGTGGAATAATTTACTCACAATAACGGCTATATACAAGAAAAGTCGCTAGTTCACCGTTTCCGACCACTTGATTATCCGCATATACAGTCGAGAAATCCACGATTGGAAAAAAATGCAGATGTGGAAAATTTTTACTTGCATAACGGCGTTACATCTGATTAATTAGTACCCACACCCACCGCCGCCTAGAAAGAATCGGTTGATAGTCTACAGGCCGTAAACCGCTATTTTTCGCGGGTGGTGGAAGCAAAGCGAAGCTTTTATGCGCCGTTATCAATCAGCGTTCTTAAGTAGCGGTTTGAACAACATCGTGAAAGTTTGTCAGGCGTCGAGTATTTACCATGCTCGAGATCCGGTCCCCACCCGACTGACTCACGATGCGGGTGCATACCAATGAACCGGTGATCGAGATATCTCTTCTGCAGAAGCACGCTTATGGCCAACCCTGACAAATCGACCCTTCTTAATTCAGATTCGATAAGTACCTCGAAATTCATTCGAGGCATCCATGTCGACCGTGTTTTCTCCGAAGAGGGACAGCATCCATTCGACTCTCTGGATTGGGAGATTCGAGATGCGGTTATCCGGAACCAGCAGGGTGACGCCATATTCGAGCAGACTGACGTAGAATTCCCGTCTTCCTGGAGTCGCCTGGCGTCCAACGTAGTAGCGAGTAAGTACTTCTACGGCGAAGTGTCTCGGTCCGGCGAAAATCCGGCGGAAAACGGACGCGAATATTCGCTAAGGCAGCTCATTCACCGCGTTACCCGAACGATTGCGGATTGGGGCACGAAGCAAGGGTATTTCGCTTCGAAAAAGGACGGAGAGCGCTTCTATGACGAATTGACCTGGCTGTGCGTGAATCAGTACGGCGCTTTCAATAGTCCTACATGGTTCAACGTGGGTCTGCATCATGAATATGGCATAACGGATTCGGGCGGAAAGACAATTTACGGCTGGGACAAGAGACGAAATAAGGGAGTTGACGTCGATCCCTATAAGCGACCCCAAGCATCGGCCTGTTTTATCATTTCCGTGCGGGATTCAATCGACGATATCTGGCAGTTGATGTCGGAGAGTGCGCGACTTTTCAAATTCGGTTCGGGAGTCGGCGCAGATTGGTCGAATCTTCGATCTTCACACGAGACACTCTCCGGTGGAGGTACGCCGTCCGGACCCGTCAGCTTCATGCGGGTTCAGGATGCAACGGGCGGCACGATCAAGTCTGGCGGTAAAACACGCCGAGCTGCTATCATGCAGACGCTAAAATGTTGGCATCCCGACATACTCGAATTTGTCGAGGCCAAGCAAAAGGAGGAGAAGAAAGCCTGGGCCCTGATCGAGCAAGGCTACGACGGCAGCTTCAACGGCCCCGCTTACGGAAGCATTGCGTTCCAGAATGTGAATCAGTCCGTTCGGGTCACGGATGAATTCATGGCGGCTGCCGATTCGACGATGCCATATGCCCTACGAACCGTCAAGAGCGAAGAAGTCGTTGAAACCGTTGAGGCGGCGGACATTCTTCAGAAGATTTCAGAAGGCACACATGTGTGCGGTGACCCTGGAATTCAATATGAAGATACCATCCAGAAGTGGCATACTTGCAAGAACACGGCTCCAATCAATTCGAGTAATCCTTGTAGTGAGTACATGTTCGTTGACAATTCAGCATGTAACCTGGCATCGCTGAACCTTAGGAAATTTCAGTTGGAAGACGGGTCTTTCGGAGTGAACCGGTTCCGAGCAGCGACTCGAATCTTCATCACGGCGATGGAAATTCTGGTTGATAACGCGGGTTATCCTTCCAAACCGATTGCTGAAAACAGTCACGAATTCCGCCCACTGGGACTTGGGTTTGCCAATCTGGGTGCGCTATTGATGTCGATGGGCCTTCCGTATGACAGCGACGAAGGAAGAGCGGTTGCGGGCGCCATTATGGCGATCGAGCACAGCGAGGCATACGCGAGAAGCTCAGAAATCGCAGCAAATCCCAAGATTGGTCCATTCAAAGCGTACAAGGAGAACTCCATTTGCTTCATGGATGTCGTGCGGATGCATCACGAAGCAATCGAGGAAATTGACCCTGCCTGCCCTGCTTACCTGCGGACGGCGGCAGAGGAATCCTCCGCGGAGATGGTAAGCCTGGGTGAGCAATTCGGATTCCGAAACGCACAAGTAACTGTGCTCGCGCCCACGGGAACGATCGCGTTCATGATGGACTGTGACACCACCGGCATCGAGCCCGATATCGCACTGGTCAAATACAAGTTATTGGCTGGAAAAGGTGACGGACTGCTCAAGATTATTAATCGAACCGTTCCCGAAGCTTTAGAGCAACTCAAGTACACCAAGAAGAAGCGGGCGGAAATAGTGTCCTACATCGACGAGAACGATACGATTGAGGGAGCTCCTCATATCAAGGACGACCACCTGCCTGTCTTCGATTGTGCGTTCAAACCGTTCAAGGGAGTCCGATCGATTTTACCTCTGGCCCATATTCAGATGATGGCCGCATGCCAGCCATTCATTTCGGGTGCCATTTCCAAGACCGTCAACATGCCCGAAAGCACGACCATAGAAGAAATCGCAGAAGCCTATACAGAGGGCTGGAAGCTCGGGCTCAAAGCGATCGCGATTTATCGTGAGAATTCTAAACGCAGTCAGCCGTTGTCGACGAGCGAAGGGGGCAACACATCGGCATCGACCACCTCCGGAGACGGAATGGCTACCACGCAGGAACCCCGGATAGTTGAGCGTGTGGTCGAAAAAATAGTTCACAAGTCTGTTCGACATCGCCTCCCCGACGAGCGCCCTTCGATCACGCACAAGTTCTCGATCGCTGGCCACGAGGGATATCTGCACATCGGAATGTATCCCGATAGCAAAATGCCGGGTGAAATATTTATCACCATGGCGAAAGAAGGATCGACGATTTCCGGATTGATGGATGCGTTCGCCACCTCGATATCGCTGGCGTTGCAGTATAACGTGCCCCTTGAGGACCTCTGCAACAAATTCAGCCACATGCGCTTCGAGCCAAATGGCTTTACCACCAACAGACAGATCCCGATCGCCAAATCCATCATGGATTACATCTTTCGGTACTTGTCACTCAAGTTTTTGGGCCGGACGAAGGAGCCTATTAACGATACCAAATCTATATCGGATAGCCCGACTGAAGACGTTGCCGCGTCTGACCTGGAGCAGATCGATATGTTCGACAAACAGGATTCCCTGGTCGGCGATACGGTCGAGGCATTCTTCGAGGTCACGAAGAGATCGTCCGTAGTGTTTGCGGTGGAATCATCGCCCAAGAGTTCCACAAATGGACAAACCACTTTTAATAACCAGGAGGATGCACCTCCATGTTCGAATTGCGGTTCGATAACCGTCCGCGCCGGCTCCTGCTATTCCTGCCCGAATTGCGGAGCCGCGAGCGGTTGCGGTTGATCTGAGCCCGCTGGATACACCTCAGGGTTACTGCATCAGTCGGTAACCCAAACAACGGGGAGCGTCCGGTCGTTGGTGGGACGACCGGACGCATTCTTTTTTGTGCGCCCCGCTTGGACCGATAATGCTGCTGCACAAAATTTTTCTGCGGGACGAGCACCTGCCATTCTCTACTTGATACGAAATGAAATGCCCGACACGTTATACCCGTCGAACATAGGCAGATTGTCTGAATCTGATCTATCTGAGTAAGTGAGGAAACTTCGTCGACAAGAATCGTATTGAGTGAAAGAAATTCTGCAGTCGAATGACCCAATTCATTAAGGATTACGGCCTGGTTCTACTCCTCATTTTTGTTGGAGTGGGAGGGTACCTGGTATTAGGAGAGGAACGAGAGGATATACTTTCGTCGTCCCTCGACGCATTAGGACGCCGACTTATCGCGATGGTCGATGACACGGACGACCGGGCGAAAACGGCCGACACATTTGAGGAGTTCAAAGCCAAAGTTGCTGCAAATGAAATCGCACCCGAGCAACTCGAACGGATTGCAGCAAATGTGCTGAATCTGACAAGTTCTGGTGCAAAACTATCCCCCGAGGATGCAGATTTTGTCCTCGGCCTCACGGTAGAGCGAGGCGCCAGTGCCCTTCCCACACCAGACCTGCCGACGAGCATTGAAAATCCGCGAGAAATGACACCCTTTGTCACCGAGCCCAGTTTCACCGTTCATACCTGGTCTCAGGAATCGTCCGACGAGATGGGAGAGCGATTATCGACGATGGTCCGGTTTGCGGACAAGGTAAGAGAGATGTCTGGTCCTACCGGGTCGGACTCGGACATGGCCATGAGCTTTCAATACATCGTCGATGACGGGTTAAAGGTCGTCATAGACACGGGTGCCAGTCACTTCCTCGAATTGTCAGAAATCCAGGTCCTCGCTCACGAAATGGAAAGAGACCGCGTTGTGGTTTGGGAGAGTAACTTGCGGAGCGCGAGACGAAAGCACGTTGAAAGACTCAGACTACAAAGCAAAAGATTGGAGGAAACCAGGACATTTTCGGGCGCGATTTCGCCGCGTAACATGGTAAAAATCAGAACGTTTGAACGATTGAACCGGCTCCAGGAGGGGGGCGTCGTTCTTCAAGTTGACTCTTCTTTCTATCGATTGAGGATGGATTTGATTATAAATGAAGCGCTAAAACCAATCGAATCCGGATTGGAATTTATTCAGCGGGACGAAGCGAAAAAGGAAATGCAGGACGAGATTTCAGACGAACGCAGTTCAAGCTGATCAGTAGATCATTTCGGAAGGAAGACGAATGAAAATCGCGAAGCGGTTTCGATGGGAAGGTGCCCACCGCCTGCCATGGCACGACGGGCTTTGCAAGAATTTGCACGGTCACTCATACACCATGTTTGTTGAAGTAGAGGGTGAGCCGGATGAACGTGGCTTGCTCATGGATTTCAAGGACCTGAAAATGTGTCTCACCGAACTGGTGGATGCCTGGGATCACGGGACCATAATCGATCAGAACGATTCCGACTTGCTGGATGTCATGCAGTCAAAAAGCTGGAAGCATTATGTCATCCCGTACGATACGACGGCGGAAAACATGTGTATCTATGCGGCCGACTATCTGATCGAGCATTCTGGTCAAGTCCTGCTCGATCACCATATTCACACCGTGCGTGTACGGATTTCCGAGACGGAAACCTGCTACGCCGAAGCCGAGCGACGTGTGGGCGGCTAAGAAAATCCCGAATTCCCTACGGAAAGATTCCCATTTACTAGCGTGAATAGGAATCCTTCTACGGAAAGATTCCCATTTCTAAGTACGCTATTGCCACCTTGTCGATCGCACAAATGAACGCAGCGGTCCGAAGGTCGGTGCCCTTGTCTTTTGCGATCTCGTTAATCTCGTTATAGGCAGTGATCATCGTTTCCTCCAGACCCGAATTAACGAGATCGATTTCATCCGCCCCGACCGCCAGCTCGGCGATTCGTTCGTCAGACATTTTTATTCCTGCTGCCTCGGACAGCGCCGAGATAATTTTCTTATTGGCCTGTTGTTCGAACCGTTGTCTCATCCGGCCAAATCGAACATGTGAGAGATTTCTGAGCCACTCGAAATACGAAACCGTTACACCACCCGCGTTCAGGTACACGTCTGGAATAATCAACACTCCCTTTTCGAGAAGCATGGTATCGGCGTCAGCGGTAACCGGCCCGTTTGCCGCCTCCGCTACTATTTTCGCCTGAATTCGATCGGCGTTGTGCTTGGTGATCTGTGCTTCGAGGGCTGCAGGAACCAAGATGTCGCACGGAAGCTCGAGTGCCTCTGCAGTATTCTCGATATTCTGCGCACCTTCATAGTTCAGGATAGAACCCGTTTCTTTCCGGTGGGCGACTACAGATTCCACGTTCAGTCCTTCTGGGTTATGAATGGCTCCCTCGTACTCAGCGATCCCGACAATGATGGCGTCTCCCTCTTCCTCAAGGTATTTGGCAGCATGGAATCCCACATTTCCTAACCCCTGAACCACAATCGTTTTCCCTGCCAGGCCAGGCTTAAACCCCAGGTCCTTCATGCGATCGACATCATCACAGGCTTCGCGAATCCCATAAAACGTTCCGCGCCCGGTCGCTTCATTCCGACCCCGGACACCACCATGGCCCACGGGCTTTCCGGTCACGCAAGCCAACGCATCGAGCTTATCGGACGAAAGCGTCATGTACGTGTCCATGATCCAAGCCATCTCTCGGGGGCCGGTTCCGTAGTCCGGAGCTGGAACATCAATGCCGGGGCCAATGAAATTCTTCCTGAAAAGCTCATACGTATACCTCCGGGTGACACGCTCCAGTTCGGTGTCCGAAAGCTCCCGTCGATCAAGCATTACCCCACCTTTCGCACCACCAAAAGGCACATTTACGATGGCGCACTTGTATGTCATTAGTGATGCGAGAGCCATCACCTCATCTTCATTGACAGCCATGGCAAAACGAATTCCGCCCTTCACAGGCAACTTGTGCTGACTGTGTTCGGCTCTCCAGGCTTTGATCACCTTTATCGACCCGTCGTCCCTGACGAGCGGAAATTCCATGCGGTAGACGCTGTTACAAATATTGATCTGCGACAAGAGTCCGGCGGGATGAACCGTGTAGGCCGCAGCCTTTTCGAACATCCGATGGACTTGATCAAGAAAACTTATAGTGGACATTTCGGTTGTGGAGTACCTCTAGAGAACTGAGATTCAGTCCCGCAAGGCTACTATCTTCGTAACACAATTACAACCGATTCAAGAGACGCGCTGTAATTCACAGAGTCAGATTCGAATCCGCTGTCTAGTCGTTTTTCTGCATGTTTGTTACTCCTGATACTCGGATTGTCGCTCTCCTCGGAGATCCGGTCTCTCATTCCCTTTCTCCGTTCATTCATAACGCCGGATTTCAGGAGCTGAATCTGGAAATGGTTTACCTGGCTTTTCGGGTTGATAAAGGGTCTCTTGGAAACGCCATTCAAGGGATAAAGACTTTTCGATTTCACGGCGCGAATGTGACCATCCCTCACAAGCAGGATGTCATTTTCTTTCTGGACGAATTGACCGAACGAGCTGAAGCCGTTGGTGCAGTAAATTCGATCACCTGTGAGTATTCCGACTCAGGCTCGAATCCGCATTTGATTGGCGACAATACAGATGTGCCCGGATTTTTGAGACCACTCGGTGGGGTCAAAGAGAAATTGAAGGATCGGGAAGCACTTGTCTGGGGAAGCGGAGGTGCAGCCCGAGCGGTTGCTTACGCAATCTTGAACGAGCTCGATATGGCTCGAATTCATCTCGTATGCAGGTCGGACGAAAATGGTGATACCCTGGCCCGACTCATAGATCCCTCGGGAGACCGAATCGAGGTTGTAAAATGGGATTATTCTGCGCTGTCGATTCAGCAAGCAACTTTACTCGTTAACGCGACATCCGTAGGAATGACGCCAATCGTCGGCGAGACACCGTGTATGCATCCGGAGTTGATTCACGATGGCCATATTGTCTACGACCTAGTCTATAATCCGGCGCATACGCTTTTATTGGATCAGGCCTCAAAGGGGGGCGCTTCAACCATCGAGGGTCTCGAAATGCTGATTGGTCAGGCAGCAGCGTCCTTCGAAGCGTGGACGGGCGCTACGCTCCCGGAAGAGCAACTTCGCGAAGCAATTCGGACCCACACTCAGTCAAATTCTTAGGATGCACGCCTGGCATCAATCGGTTCGGGAAGGCGTATCAGGGCATAGACAAGGATATCAATCATGCATATTGCTCTCGCCCAAATAAATCCGATTGTCGGAGACATTTCCGGAAACGCCAGAAAAATCGTCGAATTCGCTCAACAGGCGGACAGAAAGGGCGCGGATCTTGTCGTATTTCCTGAAATGTGTGTAACCGGGTACCCCCCGCTGGATCTACTCGACAATCCTGTATTTATAGATTCGGCAGAGGCTGCCGTCCACTGGATTGCAGAAAATGCACCGAATGGAATCGGCATCCTGATCGGAGCGCCTATCCGGAATCCAGACGCTTCGGGGAAAAAACTACTGAATGAAGCCATTCTGCTCGAGTACGGGCGAGTGATTCATCGTGCCCGAAAAATTTTGCTGCCGACCTACGATGTATTCGACGAAACCCGATATTTCTCGCCAGGCTCGGACGTAGACGTTTGCGAATTTCGAGGCTATCGGATAGGCATCTCTATCTGTGAGGATATGTGGAATTGGCAGGGGTTCTCTGACTATCAGATGTATGCCGAGAATCCTCTCGACGATCTGGCAAGCGCAGGCGCTGATCTTTTCATCAACATTTCGGCTTCCCCGTTTTCGGAGGGGAAACACGATCAGCGAAACCGTCTTGTTGAAACCATCTGCGAACGCTATCACATTCCCTTCGTTCTGGTCAACCAGGTCGGTGCCAACACCGAGGTGCTGTTCGATGGTGATTCGCGTGTTCACGCTCCTGACGGCACCATGCTTTGCTGTGCTCCATCGTTTGAAGAAGCGCTCGTGTTCTGGGATACAGAGAGCACTGAAGAATGCGAGGATCGGTTGCGTGATCCAGTTCAAGACCTGCACGATGCACTGGTTTTGGGAATCCGCGACTATGTAGCCAAGACAGGCATTTTCGAAAAAGCACTAGTAGGACTCTCGGGGGGCATTGATTCGGCCGTAACGTGTGCTCTTGCCGTAAAAGCGCTCGGAGCGGCGGGCGTAGTCGGTATAACCATGCCGTCAGCGATTTCATCGCGCGGGTCGGTAGAAGATTCTAAGGAACTGGCCGAGAACCTGGACATCGAGTTTCATAAAGTTTCGATCGAATCGGCCGTCGATGCGTATTCTGAGATATTGGAACCGCTTTTTTCAGGATTATCTCGTGGAATTGCTGAAGAAAACATTCAAGCTCGTTCGCGTGGGCTCACCTTGATGGCGATCTCGAACAAGTTTGACCATCTACTCTTAACCACCGGCAACAAGAGTGAGCTTTCGATGGGATTTGCGACCCTGTATGGTGACATGAGCGGTGGACTTGCCGTTCTATCCGATGTGTTCAAAACGCAGGTATATCAGCTTGCGGAACTCATCAATGACCAGGCAGGCTGTGACGTTATCCCAAAAAACACGATTTCCAAGCCGCCCTCTGCTGAACTGTCCGAAAATCAGCGCGACGACGACACGCTGCCTCCGTATCCCGTCCTGGATGATATCCTCAGACGATACGTCGAACAGCGTCAAGATCTTCATTCCATTGTTGATTCGACCGAGTACGAGGACGAATTGGTGAGAAGTGTATTACACGCGGTGGATCGGAGTGAATACAAACGACGTCAGGCTGCGCCCGGTCTTCGTGTCAGCGGAAAGGCGTTTGGAATGGGTCGCAGACTTCCGATTGTGATGCGATTCGACCGTGAGGACATCAGACAGTTATTTATCGAAGCACCCGCATCGCCTTCGTCGTAATTTCGTGCTGCACCTGACCACTCGAATGACCCATTTGGAATGATAGATTACGTCTCTGGAACGCTCTCCTCAAAGAAACCGACTGAAGCGGTTATTGACGTGGGCGGGCTCGGCTACAAACTTCTAATTCCCACATCGACGTTTGAAAAACTACCGAAGGCGGGTGACGACGTTCGACTTCAGTGTCACCACTACGTTAGAGACGACGCCATCCTCCTATTCGGCTTCGCCTCTGACGAAGAGCGAACCGTGTTCAATCTTCTCTTAGGCGTATCAGGAATTGGTCCTAAACTGGCGCTCGCAGCACTTTCTGCCATGAATCCCACAGAGATTGGAACGCGCATCGTGGATGGAGATGCGGTTATGCTAACGCGGATTCCGGGGATCGGGCGGAAGACGGCCGAGCGTCTGATCGTTGAGCTCCGAGATCGGTTCGAGAAAATCGTGGACGCGGGTTCAACAGGCTCCGACCGTGACAACGGATCGACAGCGCGCTCCGATGCCATGGCCGCGCTCGAAGCACTTGGCTTGTCCAGAGTCGGTGCGGATAAAAGCCTTCGAAGAGTTTTGGACAAAAATCCCGATGCCACAACTGCAGAAGAAATGATCCGGCTGGCGCTCCGTCAATAATTAAACCGTGCGCATTCTAGGCTGGCGCTCCGACGGTGGTTTCTTGTGGAGTCGGTCCTTCACTCGAGGGAGGCCGTGTTTCCAGGTGAATCGTTTGAGTTGGGAAGGCAAACTCGATGGACTCACGCTCGAAGTACTTGTGAACAGCCAAATTGATGGACTGTTGTGTATCCAGATAAGTGGCATACTCCGGGACCAGCATATAGTACTGTGTCCCAAACACGATAGCCGAATCTCCAAACTCCTTGAAATGCGACCGGTCGAATCGAGTAATCTCATGAGACTCGACAATCTCCTGCAACTTTGCAGGTATCTCAGCCAGTTTTTCGTGCGGCGTATCATAGGTTACGCCCAAACTGAATTGTACTCGCCTCTCATTCAAACTCTTGTAATTGCGCAGACGGCTGGACAGCAGGTCGGAATTGCCGAATATGATCAGCTCTCCCGTGGGACTTCGAACTCTCGTAGATTTAATTCCAATGTGTTCTACAGTCCCGGAATAATCACCGACGACCATGTAGTCCCCGTACACGAATGGCTTGTCTACCAGGATAGATATGTAGGCGAGAATATCTTGAAAGACGTCTTTTAGGGCTAGTCCAACCGCCAAACTTCCTATTCCAAGTCCTGCGACAAGTGCGGTTATGTTGACACCGAAGTTGTCGAGCGCCATTAGGATGATAACTGACCAGATGACCATACGGCCGATTATTACAAGAGCCTTTATCGCAGTGACGTTGCTTTCTCCATCTTCCGCATTTCTCTCACTGAACCACTGAGCCCACTGCGCAATCAACGACGAGCACCAAATCCCGACCTGCACGAGTAGACTTATAAATACTACACGCAGAATAATGTCGACTGCCGGGGCATCCTGAGTCAGGATCTCGGCCGAGACGTAAAGCCCGATAATCAACAGGAAGAACAGCTTCGTCTGATGAAGCAATTCTGCAATAACATCATCGATTTGGTTTTCAGTTCGTTCAGCGAGTTTCGAAAACCGCCCGAACAGAAGTCGACGGGCGAGTAAAAACACGCCTGTGAGCGAGAACCACAGGCCAATCAACTTTATCCACTCCAGTACGACCAGTCCAAACAACTCCTGGCTTAGAAAACTTTGATCCATCGGGTTTTTCTACTTCTTTGAGAATGAGTACAGGTACGAAGAGGAAAATACGGAACTCCGACAACTAGAACGCGATCATGGACCCTGCAGATGCGTCACACCTGAACACAACCGGACTCTTCGACGAACTCACCTACCTGAAAGAATGAACATTCGTCCAGATTGGTAACCATTTACTACGCTCCACGCCGACGTAATCAGAAAGTCGACCACGCCGTCTCCGTTGACGTCGCCCATCCCAGTCGTGTCAAATCCGAGTGTTTCACCTGGGATCTTCCCTGTATAAACTCTCATGAGTTCTCCTGTCCTGCCCGAATGGAGATAGAGCTTCCCACCGGATGGCGCGGCTCCTGAGTACTGCCAGGCCGCCACAATGAGGTCATCGTGCCCATCTTTGTCGACATCTCCTGCGTCAGAAATCCCTATCCCGAATCCATCACCGGCCGCTTCTCCTTTAAACACGTGCAGACGCGTACCGTCGGCGCCCGAGTGGACGTAAATCCGACCGGTTGACGCGCCTAGAGCAGAATCAGCCCAATCAGATGCGTACATATCAGGCGTCCCGTCGGCATTCACATCTCCGACAATGGAGAGAAACATGCCGCCCAGACTTATTCCTGAATTTTCAGGTTCAATGACAAAAAACGGCGTTTCTGATAGATTTTTATACACGTAGGTCCGCCCTCGGTTGTTCGGACCGGCGTTTGGTGCTCCGATCATGAAGTACGTGGTACCGTCCACCGTTTGACCGGCAACGGCCCGTCCAAAGGCATCGCCCGCGTTCTCACCGGATAGAACCAAGAGTTCCGAAGCGTCCCTGCCCGAATAAATGTGAGCCCGACCCGAACGCAAAAGCGTGCCTCCTTTTATCGGAGCTCCCCAAATTTGAAAGGGCTCTCCCACGAGAAAGTCTCCATAGCCATCACCGTTGGCATCGCCGATTCCTTTTACGTGGGAGCCGAATACTCCGGTGGAATCGGGTCCTTCGATCGAGAAAATTTCCCGACCATCCCTTCCCGAATAAACAAATACATGATTGTCGTAGGGCGCTGCGGCAATCACGTCGGGTATTCCATCCCCGTCGACATCACCTGCGGATTCGATTCCCATCCCCAATTGACCGTTGGCAACGGTACCCGTTTTCGTCCAGATCAGATCACCGGAACGACCTGAATACACGTAAATTTTTCCCGATTGAGGAGCGCCTTCGCTTCGAGTCGGAGCAGACGTTACCAGATCATTAATTCCATCCCCATCCACGTCGCCGATGTTTCTTGCGATCCAACCGAACTGATCTCGTGGGCTCTCTCCCCGCCACTCCCTGAGGAGTCTGCCCCCTTCCACAAAGGGGTCCGACATCTCTTGCTCGGAAGGGAAAAGAGACGCGTACCGGGTGTCCGCACGAATATTGTTTGCGGCCTCTAGACCGTCGAAATTGGTCACATTGACCGAATTGGACGTTTTTGCTTTAAGAAGCCACTCGAATGCCCCGTCTAAATCGCTCACGAGGGCATAGGCAATGCCCAGGTTATACATCGTAACAGGATTTGAGTGATTTAGCTCTGCACTTTTCTGAAATGCTTTTAGTGAGGCCTCGTTTTCTCCGTTTGCCCGATATGCCTGACCCAGGCCCACCCACCCCTGGTCAAAGTCAGGGTGAAGAGCGAGCAGTGAATCGAGCATGGAAATGGCTTTGGCCGGCTGTCCCTTCGCCACATGTTGTATGGCGGCTTGAACGGCGACTGTTTGACTATTTTGCGCTACAGCAGAGGGCGCAAGGGCGAGTGCAAAAACGCAGGCGACGATTCGTTCAGAAATGCTCAATGGATGTTCAGTTTTAACCGCTCGGAATTTTTCATTTGATGTTCGGTGTTAACTGTTCGGGCGTCGGATCGGCTTCATTTCCAGAGGATTCAAGGTGTATGTAAAAGCAAACAGTCGACTATTCTCCCGTTTTGCTCCCCTTTTCATCTTTTCCTCCAACGCCGCAAGATGCTTTTTGAAGCTCTTGAGCTCCTCATCGGTAAACCACGCCACATGACGATCTACCAATACGTTGATCCCCTCGCCGCGAGTTACAGCACTGGGCAGTCCAATTCCCCGTTTATATTCCCGATCGGCCGTATTGAGTAGTGAGGCCGTTTCTTGTGGCGATTTGGACCACTTTTTACCCTTCTTTTTTGGCCCGATATTTCCGACGACGGAATAAATGGTCATATCTCTCCGTCTAGACCGCCGGATATCGGACTTTGTGATCAGAGAGTTCTGTAG
>SMXL01000078.1 GCA_004356385.1 Bacteroidota bacterium | reverse complement strand
GACTTGAGGTAAAAATTTTCGACAAAGTCGGAGGCATTGTCAGCTGTGTATTTGAGCGCCACGAGGACGCCACTCTGCATATAGTTCGTGTTGTTTCGAAGAGACCAAGTTGTTTTCTCCAACGGGGGATTCGGTCTGTACCATTTACGCGAGGTGGCGTTGTCGTTCAATTTGAGTTCATACGTTCCGGGTCTTGAGTTTCCCCTGGTTTCGTAAAACCGACCGATACTGTTTCTTGTGTTGGCAATCCAAATGAGGTAGTTGGCGGCCCAGCCGTTGTAAAACGCATGCGTGTAAACACCGGGCATGTTTCTCTTGGTAAGCTCCGACACTTCTTCGTATGCGAGATTATGCCACTCATCGATGGTGATTGGGTCGATATACTCGTTGTATGGCCCGAGACCTGTTGACACATAGAGATAATTACCCGATTCGTGCAAATCATGCATCACCTGGGGTTTCCAGTGCAAGAAGCTGCCGAGCACGTTGCGCGTTAGCTTGAGCGCGAGACCGAAGCCGTCGCGATTGTTGTCGTGCGCGACATATGCCCCCCAGTAGGTGAGCCTCGGACCCACGTCTTCGTTCGAAGCCGCGTATCTGTACGTGTCAACCACCCGATCTCGGCCGTCGGGCTCGGCGACCGGTATAAAAATCAATACTACGTTCTCCCTTATTGCCTGAATCATCTCATTTTCTTCCACCGCCAGTCGATAGGCCAGCTCCATCACCATCTCGGGGCTTCCTGTTTCGGGCGAGTGAAGTCCTGCGGTGATGTAGTAAATCGGAGTGGACGCAGCAACGAGTTCTTCAGCCTCTTCTTCCGTAATCGTTCTGGGGTCAGCCAGTCGATTCAATCGCATTCGGTTTTCTTCGAGGTCCTGCATGTTTTCTTCACTTGAAATAATCACTTCGATCATTTCTCGACTTTCTTCTGTCGTCCCGATTGAACGGACTTGCACGCGCGGTGACGCATCGGCTACGGCTCTCAAATAGCTGTAGATTTCTGAGGAATAATGAAGGGTGGTAGGATCGCCGATGATAGTACCGAAATACTGCAAAGGTGAAGGCACGTCCTCCGATGCGGGCAGGTGATCGACCCACTCATTTACGAATCGGTCGTCGGTCGTGAATTCAGCAATCTTATCGGCATACTCCTCATCCATTTGCTGCTGGGCATAACTCGTGGTTGCAGCGATTGAAAATGTACAAGCCACGAAAAACAGAACGATTCTCATTGTATTCAACTGTTGGATTCTTCGATAAGGCCGGCAATATCAGGACTGCGGAGTCAAGGATCCAAAGAAGGTCTATAATTTCGGGACGATTTCGATCTATTTACGACCACATTCCGACCGGTGCCGACTTCTATGATAATACGGCCGAAGCGTTCTCAATAAGAGGATCCGTACTCTTTCTGAACTAGATTACAGCGCTTGTCCCGAACCAGATCTTCTCTGTATAATTTTGTTGTTATTGACAGGAGTCCACCATGAAATCGACACCGCTCGTTCCACTCCTATTTCTTCTGTTTGGTTTTACTGCAACCGTCTTGGCACAAGACGGAATGCCACTTTTTACAGAAGATTTTCCTCCCTCCGAGTTCGCGGATCGACGTGGCAAAGTCTTTGACGCCATCGGTACAGAATCCATTGTCGTCCTCCAAGGCGAACCCACTCAAAGGGGATATACGCGTTTTCGCCAATCCAATGAGTTCTACTATCTGACGGGGATAGAAATTCCTCATGCATATCTCCTGATGAATGGCAGCACCCGGCAATCGACGATTTTTCTCCCCCATCGAAACGAGCGCCGAGAAAGGAGTGAAGGAAAATTGCTGTCTGCTGAAGACACCGATCTTGTGATCGAACTGTCGGGCTTAGATGCTGTAGGCGCTATCGAAGAATTGGCAGCCGCTCTGAGCCAGTACGGTCGCCAGGGAAGGAAGACGACTTTGTATACACTCTTTGCTCCCGCCGAAGGATCGTCTGAGAGCAGAGACCTGGGTATGCGTCGCCTTGCGGATGCTGCGTCGGATCCGTGGGACGGCTCACCTTCTCGGGAGGCTCGTTTTGTGAAACGGCTCAATGACCGATTCCCATCATTTGAAGTTGAAAGTCTCAATCCCATCCTCGACGAATTACGTCTCATCAAAAGCAGCCGTGAAATCGCCATCCTTCGTCAGGCAGCAAGACTGTCGGGCCTTGGCTTGATGGAAGCGATGCGATCTGTCGAACCAGGACAAAAAGAAATGGAACTGGATGCGGTCGCCAAATACATTTACTGGCGAAATGGAGCCCAGGGAGATGCTTATTACTCGTTAATCGCCAGCTCGAGCAATGCGTATCGTCCCCATTACAACGCGGGTACGCGGACGATGCAGGATGGCGACTTTCTTCTTATGGACTATGCGCCTGACTACAAGTACTACATGTCAGACGTCACAAGAATGATGCCGGTAAACGGTCGATTCAGTCCCGATCAGCGCGAACTCTATGGAGTGTACAAACAATTTTATCGTGCCATTCTGGATCGTATACGGCCCGGAGTAACCGCCCAACAGATTAAACGAGAAGCCGTCGTGGAGATGGATCAAATTCTTCTTGGGTGGACCTTTTCGAAAGCGATCTATCAGGCAGCCGCAGAAAATTTTGTGGCCTCTTACGCTCGGTCCGCAGAGAATCCGAATACTCGGATGGGGCATGGTGTAGGAATGGCGACGCATGACGTAGGAACGTTTTCGGGCCCACTTCGCGAAGGAATGGTGTTCACGATCGAACCCGCCCTAAGGGTACCCGAAGAACGCATTTACATTCGCCTGGAGGATCTGATTATCATTCACGCCGACCATGCTGAAATTGCTTCCGATTTCGTACCGATGGAAATCGATGACATAGAGATGCTCATGATGGAAGAAGGCATCTTACAAAAATATCCAAAGGATGAGCATCCTCCGGCGGGCACCAATTAAATACTATTTGAAGCGTTGACACTTGGTCGCCGAATCAATTTCGCTACGTGAGCAATTAGATATCCTGCCTGATCCAAGTGTTCAGCGCAGATTCGTCTTGTGTGGACTCGACGCAGGATAGTTGGCGGAGTGCGATGGTCGTGTCTGGACCGATGACGAGGATTCCAAACTCTGGCACACAGGTTATGGCGGCGGTTTGTGGATGGGAGTATTCGACTCAATGGTCTTAACCGGTACCGCGGGCTATTCTAAAGACGACCAGACATTCACAATGGGCTTTGGATTTCAGTTTTGAGGCCGGATCGAAGCCGTCACAACCGAGATCAAGTATTCGGAAGCTGTTATCTTGGAATGTGTCTAATCGCTCACAAATGTGCTCAATGCTGCGAATCTGGTTATTTATCGGGTTAGCGACCCTTGGCTGCAGCACAACAAATCTTACGAAGTACGAGGTGTCGGGTCGGACGATGGGTACTACCTATCGTCTCACATATTACTCCGGAGAGAATCTGGATGTCAACCTGGCTAAGGAAGTAGACCGACTCCTCATCGAAATTAATCAGTCACTATCACCTTTTATCGATTCCTCGCTTCTTTCGAGAATCAATACCAGTCGAGATACCGCCGAGGCCCACCTCATCGATCGTCATTTTAAAACGGTTTTTGAGCATGCTCAATACATTCATGCCATAACGAACGGTGCCTTCAATCCGGCTCTTGGGCCGCTCATCAGAGCCTGGGGGTTTGGAAGAGACGAACCCCATGACCTGGACAGTACCCAAGTTTCTGACCTGCTTCAAATAACTTCCCTTGCTACTTTTAGAATAGAGGAAGGCGATTCTCAACATCTTCGCAAGCAAATTGCAGAGGGAGAACTTGATTTCGGGGCGATTGCGAAAGGCTATGCTGTGGACCAGTTAGGGTTGCTCTTGGCGAACCTCGGAATCCCGGACTATCTCGTTGAAATCGGAGGAGAAGTACGGGCGCGAGGAAGCCATCCGGACCATCGGTCCTGGAGAGTGGGAATCGGAAAACCACTTGCAGCATCTCGCGACCTCCAAGTCATCGTACAACTGTCGGATCTCTCTATGGCCACGTCTGGTAATTATCGGAATTATTATTGGAAAAATGGCCGGAAGATGGTCCACACAATTAACCCCTTGACCGGATATCCTGAACACAATTCCTTGTTCTCGGTATCCGTGATCGCACAGGATTGCATGACCGCCGATGCATTCGCGACTGCATTCATGGTACTGGGACTCGATGCTACACTTGACCTTGTCAGGCGCAATAAAGGACCCGATGTATACCTGATTTTCGGCGGAGATATGACCGCGTTGGAAACATCAATATCCGAGGGATTCTCTCGAATAGTTATAGTCGATACCGACCGGTAAAATCGGTCGACACTTCTATAGGCAAAATACTATTGTAACGAACAACAGGCCTGCAGTATCGGCCGCTCGAATACGTATCGTTGTCGTAGCAACGGACGAACGAAGATTTACCAGCCAACCCAGGACGGATCGGGTGGCGTAATACCTTTCAGCCTCAGGTAAACGACTGTTTGGCCCCGATGATGGGTTACATGATCGCGCATCATCAGGATGACTTCGTTTTTCGGAAAGGTCCCTGCGAAAGTTTCCGCGTCTTCATGAAGCTGCTCATCGGTCATCTCGCTGAGCACCGATGTAGCATAGTCAAAAGCCTCAGTCATGAGCTCGATGACTTCGTCTTTCGACTTCCCATCAGGGGTATAATCCCTATCCGGAGCACCAGTGCCACCCAGGAACGAAGACGAGAAAAAGACGCTACTGCCGGCAATGTGAAGCATCTGATCGGCGAATGATCGCACTTCCTCGGTGGGTTTGAAGTGATAAGTCTCCTCCGGCATTGCATTAGCGTAGGCAAGAGTAATCTCTTTGCATCTTTCCCACTGAGGGACGAAGTACTCTCCAGATTCTGACTTTACTTTCGGAATGGCCGCTAATGTGGCGGGGGCTGCTGCCAGAATTCCGGCCGTTCCCAGGCTCGCTGATCGCAGAAATGTACGGCGGTTAGTAGGCGTGTTCATGTGGCGGTATTGGGGAGTGATTGGATCTCGTGATTTCAATTTTCGAATACTCTCATACGCCGAACAGGTTGCAAGAACCCGAATCGTTCTGTCCGCGAGCAACCCTTTCTAGGCAATGGTTCTTCGACCCATTTCCGATTTGAAAAGTTGTTTGGTTTATCCTGAACTTTTATCTCGCTTAAAGTGGAGAATCGTTCTAAAATGAGGAAGACTCTGAAGCGAGCTAGAATTTTCTTTTTC
>SMXL01000077.1 GCA_004356385.1 Bacteroidota bacterium | reverse complement strand
GAGATTGCCTCCCGACAGATGGATGGATTCGGGGGAATGCTTTCCTTCCTGCTGGTCGACGAGCGCATCGAAAAGGCCTACACATTTCTATCCGGAACCGAATTGTTTACACTTGCCGAAAGCCTCGGCGGTGTTGAAAGCCTTGTCAATCATCCTGCAACCATGACTCACGCTTCGATACCGGCCGATGAGCGCCGCGCCGCGGGTCTACATGACAGCTTGATCCGCCTCTCGGTAGGAATCGAGGATGTCGATGATCTGATCGACGATTTAAAATTGGCCCTCGATTTGGTCTAGGACCTCAGAACCGATTTCGATGGATATGCTCAGCCAGAAAGTTAAAGGGGCTGATTAAGCAAGCCTGTTAATAAGCGGCCAGAGACCGAACTGCTTCAAGAATGTCTTCGTCGAACGGAAGTAGGGCACGCTCAATCGGATCCGCGAATCCAATCGGAGCAAATTTTCCGGCGACTCGGCGAACAGGAGCATCCAGCGAGCTAAACATCTTGTCCGCCAGTTGGGCCGAAATTTCCGCTCCGAAACCACCGAATTCGTGATCCTCGTAAACGATCAACGCCCGGTTGGTTTTTTCCACAGACTCGAAGATCGTTTCGCTATCCATGGGCAGGATCGTTCTGAGATCGATGACCTCTATGGAGATTCCTTCAGATTCGACGATCCGTGCGGCGGCCATCGATTTGTGTACCATCATTCCGTACGTGACAATGGTGAGATCGGTACCCTCCCTCACGATAGTTGCTTTTCCAAACGGAACGAGGTAATCGGCATCCGGCTCGGGAGATCGCGCCGCCGCAGAACGGTAAAGTCCTTTGTGTTCAAGGAAGATGATCGGGTCTTCCATCCGAATCGCCGTTTTCAGGAGACCCTTAGCGTCGGCCGCATTGGATGGGAAAGCGACCATCAAGCCAGGCCAGTGAGCAAGAAGCCCTTCTATGTTCTGAGAGTGGCATAGCCCGCCGTGAATGTATCCACCCGTTGGCACTCGAATCACCATCGGGCACCCCCACGTACCATTCGAACGATACCTGAAAGAGGCCACCTGATTCCTGAGCATCTGCATTGCCGGCCAGATGTAATCCGCAAATTGTATTTCGACGACAGGTTTGTACCCCGCAGCGGCAAGACCGACTGCGGTTCCTACGATGGACGCCTCCGCAAGCGGTGCGTTAAAGCAGCGATCAGTACCGAATCGATCCGTCAGGTCTCTGGTGGCAGTAAAGACGCCACCTTTGCCTCCAGCGACGTCCTCTCCATAGATAATCATCTTCTCATTTCGCTCCATCTCTTCATGCAAAGCATGGTTGATGGCATCGACAACGACAATGGTGTCCCCGGACGGCTGTGTTGTTTCGTAGTCTAGATCAAGACCTCCTTCGAAATAGACATGCTGTGTCGCGGATTCAGGTTCGGGGTCAGCCTGCGCTTCGGCCCACCTCGATGCTGCCTCAACGGTAGCGGTAACTTCAGCAGTCATTTCTTCGATGAGCGCATCCGTAAGGATATTGGCCTCGCGAAGCGTCTCCTCCATGCGTACGATCGGATCTTGATCTCGATCTTCTTTGAGCTCCTCGGAGGTGCGATACTTGGCGTGATTGTCTGAAGAAGAATGAGGGAGTAGTCGCACTACATTTGCAACGACGCAAACCGGGCCCTTGCCTGCTCGAATATGTTCAATCGTCGCTTTAGAGACCGCGTACATCTCAAAGAAATCAGTACCGTCTGCAACGATGCGGCTCAATCCCTCATACCCGCGGGCCAATTTATACGCCGACCCTCCCGCAGTTTGATCTTCAACCGGGACGGAAATGGCATACTTGTTATCCTGGACGAGGAAAAATACCGGCACGGACGAACGCGCCGACCAATTAAGAGCCTCATGAAAGTCTCCCTGCGACGTTGCTCCATCACCGCACGAGCAGAATGCCAACGCATCCGTTTCCTCGTACTGCAAAGCCAAGCCACAACCGACGGCGGGTAAGAACTGGGAGCCGACCGACGAAGAAAGCGGAAGTATGAAGCGTTCGGCATTGCTGTAATGCTCCGACATTTGGCGCCCGCCGCTATTGGGGTCGATCGCCTTAGAATGGTGGAGGAGCATCACCTCTTCAGGTGTGCCGTCGAGCATCAAATAATTAGTGAGATCCCTGTAGTAAAAACTGAACCAATCGTAACCCGGTTTGAGGAGCAGCCCCGTGGCCGCTTGAGTCGCTTCATGCCCCGCACAGCCGATGTGAAAAAACCCTTTTCCCTGCTTGAGCAGTGTGAGCATTTTTTCATCGAGACGACGCGACGTAAGCATGGTTCGAAACACATGCAATAGCGTCTCCTTATCGAAATCAGCGGGGCCTACGGGATTAATTTCGAGATCGGACTCCAAGATCGCTGATAGGTTTACGTCGATCGAATCCGGTGACCCGTTGCCAGACACAGTTTCTGGGAGAGGTACTTTTTCAGATCCTTTCGTTTTCGTCGTTCTGGTCATATTCCGTATGATTCTCGAGTCGCCGGGTAGTCCACAAGGATCGCGCCTTATCAAGGAGCCAGTCCAGAGATTGGCGAAAACTCCCCTTAGTAACGCGTAGAAACAAGAAAAACCGTCCAAGAAACGGGCTGTGGGCATTTCCCTGGGTCACAGTATCTACGTTATAGATACGAAATTGTTTGCAGCTTCAAGACATATGTGGGATGGATCTTCCTGCAAAAACCACCCGGGTGAGTCGTGACACGCAAGAATTCCGTTATAGAGTGACCTGAAGGCCCAATCGGCGAGAACTACGTATGGCCTTCGTTCGAGGGCTCTTCGGCGTAAGGAAGCTCGAACCAGAAGCGTGTTCCACTCCCAGGTGTGCTTTCAACCTGGATATTTTCACCGTGGGCGTGCAAGATCTGTTTAACGATACTGAGTCCGAGACCTGTGCCTCCACTTTTCCGGGATCGATCTGGATCGACACGGTGAAACCGCTGGAAAATTTTTTCAAGATGCTCCTTCGGAATTCCTCGACCCGTGTCGCTGACTTCAATGCGCACCTTATCCAGATGCCGTCGATACGTGACGTGGACACTTCCTTTATCCGAATAGGCAATTGCATTTTCGACGAGGTTGATAATGACCTGCTGGATTCGGGATCGGTCTCCGACGACCTCCAAAGATGGGCTGTCAAAAACAAGCTCCAAGCCTTTTTCGTCCGCTTTTCCAATTTCAAGCTCGTAGATGTCTGCGGCAACTTCACTCAAGTCGAATACGCTCGGTTTAATGAGGTCTTCTCTGAATTCGAGTCGAGCGATCTCGATCAGGTCCGTGAACAAATTGTTCAGTCGTTCCAGGTTCAGCAGTCCTTTCTCGGCGTAGAATCTTCTCTGATCCGCTTTTAAATTTCCGGCCGATAAGGCTTCCAAATATCCACCGACCGAAAAGATGGGGTTTCGAACCTCGTGCGACACATTTCCTATAAATTCGTTTTGAAGATGTGCCAACCGCTCCAACTCTTCAATTTTTCCCCGAAAGGCAGATGACATGTGGTTCAGGCTCTCGGCTAAATCCTGGAATTCCGCTGCTCGAGAATCTACCTCGATTATTTCTTCAAGGTCACCATCGCTGATCGATCGCGCGCTTTTGCTAATCGCCACGAGCGGATCGGTCACTTGCTTGGCGGCGATCCAGCTTCCCAAAACTGCCAGAAGGAGAGCCATGATCATGGCAACACCCAGAGTGACCTGCATTCTCCGGATGAGCGCAAATAAGGGTGGTTCGGACTGTCCGACCCTAACGATCAGCGTGCCACTCGTTAGCTGAGTCGCCGCATAATACATGCGAAGATCGTTTTCCTCGCGTATTGCAAATCGAGTTTCACCTGGGCTCGAAATCCCGAGTTCGGACCGCGTCAGCAAAAGCGAGTCTTCGATTACCTGGTCGTCAAAAACGTCTAGTACGAGCTGACGGCCGTTCAGAACGGTGACACGCAAATTGGAAAACCGGGCGATGTCGCGGATGATAGTCAGGCGATCGTTGTCGCTCGTCGCTTCCTCCACCGTCTGAGCGGTTCGGGTAACGTGCACCGACATCGTCTGTTGAAAAGCAACCTGTATTTCATTCCGAAGAATGAACGTAAAGTACAGGCCTACCGCAACCACAGCCATTCCCACGAAAAACAACAACGTGAGACTCATCCAGGTCTGCGTTGATGCTCGCCTCGGGAAAAATACTTTGAACAATCGGTCCAGAGTCAATCGAAGTGGAGCAGACACGGGAAGTGGACCGGTCGGTTATGTTCAAACACGATTGGGAGAAATCTTAGCGGAACGCGATTTAGTCTATTCTTCGTTGACGCCCTCCTGGTCACCACTCACTTCTGGTACGACTTCCTCTGGAACGCTCTCTTCCGGAGCAGCCTGTTCCTTGACGAACCGGTATCCGACGCCACGCACAGTCTGGATATGCTGAGCGAACGAACCAAGTTTTTCTCTAAGATTCTTGATGTGCGCATCGACGGTACGCTCGGTTACCATCATGGCATCCTTCCAAATGGTCTCAAGAAGTTGTTGGCGGGTAAACGCTTTTCTGGGATGACGGACCAGATATCGAACCAGTTCGAACTCGGTAAGGGTTAATCCAAGATCCTTCCCGTCGAGCGACGCCCGATATTCATCCTCATAGATCGTCAGATTATTGACCGTCAGCGTACGGCTTTCTTCAATACCGGATCGTCTGAGAACCGCCTTGACATGAGCGACAATAACCTGCGGAGAGACGGGTTTGGTTAAATAAGCGTCTGCGCCAAGCATCAGACCCTTAATCTGATCGTCTTCTTCGCTTTTCGCCGACAGAAAAATGATGGGAATGGTCTCCGTTTCTACGCGGGAACGCAGTCGTCTACAAACTTCATATCCGTCCATTTCGGGAAGCATGATATCGAGGACGATTAAATCGATCTCTGGTGTCGCCTTTTCAAGCGCTTCAGTTCCCGTATATGCAGTGTGGACGTTGAAATCCTCTTGTTTTAGAAAATGTCCAACGACTTCTACAATGTCCTCTTCGTCGTCGACGACCAGGATGTGTAATTCTGATGGATCGAAAGTACTCGCCATGATATGTGTCCTTGCTATCGTTCCGTGTGGGGTTCGGATTCTTTATCGGGCAACAGATCCGATGGACGAACTGCCTGAGAATCGCATGAATATAATACTTTCCCGAAGAATTATAGGATCTGAATTACATCGGTTTTCAAGACGAGTATATCCGGGGCACACGGCTGCCCACACCGCATACCAACTCATAGGGAATCGTCTCGGCCTGCTCGGCAATTTGGACCGAACTGGGACCGCCAGACCCGAATAGAATCACCTTGTCCCCTGGCGTGACGTCCGTGTCGGTTGCCGTTTCATTTCTTGATCCAGGACCAGATCCAGCCCCGATGTCTACCATGAGCAAATCCATGCAAACGGCCCCTACGACCGGATACAGGACCCCATTAATCCCTACGGATGCCCGGTTGGACAGAATTCTCGGGTATCCATCCGCATACCCTGCAGCCACCGTAGCAATTCGGGTTCTCTCGGGCGCACACCAGTCGGTGTTATACGACACCGGCGCGCCGGCTTCTACCCATTTCACGTGAGCCACTTCAGATTGCAGGGTCATGATCGGTTTCAGGGGAGACGCTGTTGAGTAGCCTTCAGGCTCAAGGAGTCCGTACAGACCGATTCCGATGCGCGCCGAGTCCACGATATTCGGATCAACGGACTCAGGTACGGTAAATAAAGCACATGTACTGGCCACGTGGACTTCAGCCGGCTTGGAACCCAGCTTCGCCAAGACGGATTCGAACCTGCGCCATTGTTCGCGGGCAAACGAAGAACCGATACGACCGGCGGACGAAAAGTGTGTGCTGATTGCCTGCAAGTGGTTTCCAGGCATGTTTTCGATGTCTTGAATGACCGTTTCTACCTCGTCGGGGTGAACGCCGAGTCGGGCCATCCCGGTGTCCACTAACAAATGCACCCGGAGTCCGGAAAACGGGCGTATCACATCGAGGGACTCGAGCCCGGTAACAAACGGCTCAAGATCGTATTCGACACATGCTTTAATTGAAGCTTTTCGAGGCGCGCCAAAGACCAGGATTTTCTCTCCAATTCCCGCCTGGCGCAATTCAACGGCCTCGGCGACCGTAGCGACAGCGAGGCTCCTGACACCGTCTGCGATAAGCGTTTTTGAGACTTCAATGCTCCCATGTCCATACGCATTCGCCTTTACGACTCCGATTACGTCGATGTCTTTCGCTTGCTGCTTCAGAACGCGGAGATTATGTGATAACCCTGCCAGATCGACAAGGGCCTGTGTTGGAGTCAAAAGTGCAGATTCGAGGCCCATAGATAAGAAACGATCGAAGTTTAGTTGGACGATAAAATCGCATGGAAGTTAGTTGCGTTGAAGCCGATTCGCCACAGGCGGTGATCCGGCTCGTGTGGAAAGTAGTTGAACTCTTCGGTGATCAAACCAAAGTGCTGAATTCATTGTTGTGTGGGCTTTACCTTGGCATCCGCCCCGAAAATTCGACCGTGTCTGAGAAGATTGGAGTGAAGAGTGAGGATATCCTTTCAAATGATAAAATCGAACCATTTATCATTCGAGACTTCCGTTAAGGTCGGTCTGTGCCTGGTTTTGCTAGGTTGTGGAATCGAGTCTTCATTGGCAAGACAGATCGCGGCTCCGCGCTTGCTGACGCTCGCCGATCTTCATGATTCTAAAAAATGCAACGGGGAATTTCTCTCGGGAGGTCGCTGGGCCACTGATTTAAATAAGGAGAACCTTTGATGGCTAAGCAGGACCGTCACAGACCCGATCTGCTCATCAGTGGTGGTTCGATTCTTTATCCCGATCTCGACGAGGCTGAACGAGCAGACATTCTTATCAAGGAAGGACAGATCGTAGAGATAGGGCCGGATCTCTCTGCGGAGGGGATCTCCAAGCTGGATGCAACGGGGAAATTGATTTCTGTCGGGTGGATGGACATGCATGTGCACTTGCGCGAGCCGGGGCAGGAGCACAAGGAGACGATAGAGACCGGGTGCGGAGCGGCCGCATTTGGAGGCTTTACGGCTGTGGCCTGCATGCCGAATACCGAACCGCCCATCCATACGCGCGATGTGGTGGAGTTTATTCGGGAAAGGGGAGACGACACACCCGTGGATGTGTATCCCATCGGTTGCGTATCGCAGGAGCGCGAGGGACATCAATTGGCCGAAATGGCTGACCTGAAAGCTGGCGGTGCCGTGGCGTTCAGTGACGACGGTTCACCGGTCCAGGATGGATCTCTTATGCGCCATGCATTGGAGTACTCGAAGATGCTGGACCTGCCCATCATCAATCACATGGAAGAACTCTCACTGAATCCCCAAGGACAGATGCATGAGGGGGCCGTGTCCACACGTCTGGGGCTGGCGGGAATTCCCGGGCTGTCTGAAGAGGTCATGATCGCTCGTGACATTCTGCTCGCCGAGTTTACGGGTGGACACGTGCACGTGGCGCATATCTCCTCTGCCCGGGCCGTCGAACTGGTTCGAGATGCGAAGCAACGTGGGATTCCCGTTACAGCAGAAGTTTGCACGCACCATTTCACGCTCACCCATGACGAGATCGAGAAACAATCTTTTGATACCCACCTGAAAATGCATCCACCGCTTCGAACGAGCAAGGACGTGGAAGCGATGAAGGAAGGATTGAAAGACGGCACCATCGACGCGATCTGCACCGACCACGCACCGCACGCTACGTTTGAAAAGGAGGTCGAGTTTACAGCCGCTCCGTTCGGCATTATAGGACTGGAAACCGCCTGGGGTCTGATTGGGCGCGAGCTCATCGAGCCCGGCGTTCTCACGATCCGAGAGGCGGTCGAAAAGATTACTACCGCCCCGCGACGCGTGCTCCGCATCCCGGTGCCCGAAATCACCGTTGGAGCTCCGGCAAATCTGACCGTATTTGATGCCGACTCGAACTGGACGTTCGAACGCTCTCATATCCATTCGAAGAGTCGGAACACGCCGTTCGTAGGACATTTGATGGTCGGAAAAGCACACGCGATCTACAACCGCGGTCAACTCGTTGAGAACGATTCGTAGCGATCGAGGAAATTGCGTATCGCTACTCGCCCCAGGCCAGGCGTTTTCCGAGTCGCTTCGGTAGACCTTCCTCCTTAATACGTTCGGCCGCCTTCTCTATATCGTATTCGATCCGATCAAGCCGGTAGTGGTAGGAGTCCGAATCAAAAAAGGCCACGCATGCTCTGGGATCGCCGTCGCGCGGCTGACCTACGCTTCCGATGTTGATGAGGTACCGGTGACCTCGACGCACCTGGTGCACGCCAAGTTTGTTTGAGATCACTGTAGGTTTGTGTGTGTGACCAACGAAGCAGACGTCGGTCTCAAAAAAATCAAACTGAGCCTGAGAAAGCTGAAACGAGCTAAGCCGGATCCATCTCTCGGGGTGCATCGGTGTAGCGTGCGCCAACGCACAGCCGCTTTCCTCAAGGGTATATGGGAGTGAGCGAAGGAAATCGATCTCCTCCTCCGACAACGCCGTTCTATTGTGACGGGCGGCCTTTCGACCATCTCTTGGTAGATAGGACTCATTTTCTCCCGTCGAGACGGCCAGATCGTGATTTCCAAGAACCACCGCCGAGCATCGTTCCTTGACGATCTCAAGACAGGCGGAAGGATCCGCACCGTAACCAACCACATCGCCGAGGCAGAAAATCGCATCGGCGGATACTTCGTCGATCCACTCCATGACCGCTTCAAGCGCCTGGAGGTTCGAGTGAATGTCTGAGATGAGAGCGATTTGCATGATGTAAAACCCGGCGCGAAAGATCGGCGACCCGAATTCGCTAAGCAAACGGCGTCGAATTGGCTCGGTACTGGTCTAAAGAGATGAACACCGTATTTTGTGACCTTTTCAATCAAGAAAACTTTGCATGCCGTCTCTTTCTATCGGAATCGTTTTCGGAGGACTCTCTCCGGAACATGAGGTTTCGATTATCACTTCACTTCAGGCTGCCGCAGCCCTGGATCGATCTCGATATACCCCCATTGCCGTTTATCTGGCGAAGGATGGAAGCTGGTATACGGGGTCTGAACTGCTCGACATTGAGGCCTACAAGGATGTTTCCGCATTGCTGAAGAAAGCAACTCGAGTGGAAATCGTACCCGGCTTGAATAATCGTCTACAGCTGAAAGAAATTTCGAAAGGGAGTTTTTTCACCCGAACGCCTGAAGGGTGGGAAATTGACGTCATGTTTCTTGGCTTGCATGGAGGATCTGGAGAAAACGGGGGCATGCAAGGCTTGTGCGAGCTTTTGGATGTCCCTTACACTGGCAGCGGCGTCCTGGCTTCGTCACTCGCGATGGACAAGGTTCGTGCAAAACAGTACTGCGAATCCTTCGAAATTCCGGTCGTGCCGTCGCAGAATGTGCGCGAAGCGCAGTGGGCCAATCGAGAGGAAATTTGGCTCGATCAGTTGTCTTCTACTCTGGGTTTTCCTCTCGTCGTGAAACCCGTCAGACTGGGATCTTCCATCGGAATCAGTCGGGTAGAAAGCCGTGAAAAGCTAGATTTTGCTATCGAAGAGGCGTTTCGATACGACGAAGATGTCATCATTGAGAAAGCGATCGTAAACCTGCGCGAGCTAAACTGCAGCGTGCTGGGCGACGAGGATACGGCCGTCGCCAGTGTGCTCGAGGAGCCCGTCACCTCGGGTGTGCTAACCTACGAGGACAAGTACATGTCGGGTGATGCGGGTGAGAAGAGCACAGGCGTGAAACGATCGGCAACGGCTGGTGGAATGGCCTCCCAGGATAGACTGATTCCTGCGCCCGTGTCCGAAGATGTGGCGTCACGCGTCCGCAGACTCGCGGTACAAATCTTTCAGTTGCTGGGTTGTGCCGGAGTTGCTCGCATCGATTTTCTGATGGACGATGAGACGGGCGCTATATACTTCAATGAAATCAACACGATTCCGGGTTCCCTGTCGTTTTATCTCTGGAAACCCTCCGGTGTGGAATTTCCGGATTTAGTTGAGCGGTTGATTCAGATCGGCTTGAGCCGATATGCGTCGAGATCCAACCGAGTACGATCTTACGACGTTAATCTGCTGGAAGAGCGTGCCGCTCGTGGGCTGAAGGGATTCAAATCTTAGTCGCCCTCATGCACGGAGTAAAACGAGAATCGCCCAATCATGACCAAACGATGTGTTCTTTTTTTCGTAATGTTCTTCGCAGCCACTCCGGTCCGTGCCCAGGATAGATTCGACCGTGAGGCATTGTTGAACGATATCAAGACGCTTTCATCAGACGAATTTGAGGGCCGAGAGGCCGGGACCGTGGGTGGAGCGAAAGCTCTCGCACACCTGAAAAGGCGATTTGACTCGATTGGACTTCAGGAATGCGGGAATTTCTCGGAACAATCATTCGAGATTTCGGGGGAAAAGGAGGGCGTAAATCTTCTGGGTAGAATCGAGGGTACCGACGCGTCCGGACGTTCCTTAGTCCTTTCAGCTCACTACGATCATCTTGGCGTGCGAAGCGGTGAGACCTATAACGGGGCGGACGACAACGCTTCGGGCACGGCCGCGCTGGTTGCGATCGCATCTTACTTCGTGGACCACCCCCTCCGACATGCTCTTGTGGTCGCTGCCTTTGACGCCGAAGAAAAAGGACTTCTTGGGGCTAGGGCGTTCCTAAATGACCCGTGCGTACCCATCGCCTCGATATCCCTGAACATTAATCTGGATATGATCAGTCGAAGCGAGGCTGGCGAACTCTACGCCGTTGGGATCCAACACTATCCGTATCTCGAGGAATTCATCCAGGGCATGGATACCGATCGCGAGTTTACACTGTTGATAGGTCACGATACTCCGGGGTCGGGGTCGGACGATTGGACGTCGGCATCCGACCACGGGCCGTTTCATGCCCTCGGCATCCCGTTTATCTACTTTGGAGTTGAAGACCACGAGGGGTACCACCATCCGAACGATGATTTCGAATACGTGACGCAGGACTTTTACGTGTCGGTCGTGGACGGAATTATCGACGTGATCGAAAAAATCGATCAAAACATCGAAAAAATCGACCAATACAGAGCGGAATGAAGCGTAACGGTGATACGAAGGACATGAGCCCGAAAAGAGGGCTTTTTAAAGACGTCGGTAATTGTTTTATTCGTAGTCTTTAACTTAAGAGTAGTTCAGTGACCGGGTGGCAGGAAAATGGTCCAACCCAGTCCGCAAATGCGAATTTATAAGGAGGTAGCGCATTCCGATCCATCTCTGTTTCCGACATATCTAGTATTTCAGAGTTAGAAGCACTTCATTCGACGCGGTCTGAAAAGGGGAGGCTGGTACCATGACCGGCCATGTTCTCGTGCTCAACCAAGACTATCGGGCTCTCACCATCACCAGTGTGCAGAGAGCTACGGTGCTGGTACTATTGCAGAAAGCTGAACTGGTAGAGTCCGAAACGGGTCGATTTGTTCGATCGCCGAACCTGCAAATTCCGTGGCCGAGCATCGTCAGGTTGAAGGCGTATATCCGCGTTCCGTACAAGAAGATTATGATCACCAGGAAGAACATACTGAGACGCGATCGACATCGCTGTCAGTACTGCAACAGCAGGGATCAGCTCACCATCGATCACGTATTCCCAAAATCCCGCGGCGGGAAAGACACCTGGGAAAATCTGGTCGCGGCATGCATTCCGTGCAACAATCGAAAAGGAAATCAAACACCCGACGAGGCCGTGATGAAGCTTTCACGAAAGCCATTTCGTCCGAGCTATGTGATGTACATTCGCGACTTCGTGGGTTCGCTCGACGACACCTGGAAACCTTATTTATTCTTGTCGTAGCCAAATTTGAATACGCATTCGTCCAGCCGACTTCTGGCCCGGATTGCCTGGATCGTACCTCTTGTTTTATTCTTTTTCGTAGGGTATTTCGCCAAAGTAACGGTTGACCTTGGTCACACGGCTAGAGACGGGATCTCGGTTGTTGCACAGGTTACGCGATATGACCGTTCAGATAGAAAAGACGTTACCCACGCAGAGCTGGACTTGAATATTCCGCTACCCGACGGGAGTACGCTCGTGCGTGAAAAACTTTCTCTACCGTATTCGATCGCCCATCGAGTTGAAAAGGACACGCTCCACGTGCGCGTGCTGATCGGAAGCAGTCAGGAGGTCGTCATTTCATCGATTGTAGGGACTCAGCGACGTATCGCGCTGAGCAACGCTGCCATGTCGTTCATCGCGATGCTCATGGCTTTTGTAGCCGTTTTCACATGGAATCGATCGCTGAAGAAGACGTCCTCTAGCGAACTGTCCGAGTAAACTCTGTAGGCTCGTCCGGATAGAGGCCACCGACCCATGTTGAATACCCGTTGAACAAGGCGGTTGGGCGTTCCTCGATGGTATCCACGACGCTGATGAAACGTTCCTTGGCTTGGGTCCACCGAACGTGCGGAATATTCGGATTTACATTTGAAAGGAATCCGTATTCCTTTATCTGTAAGTCATTCCAGAACGTCGGAGGCTGCTTGTCGACGAACTCGATTTCCACAATGGCTTTAGGTTCTTGTAACCATACTTCCACGGAAGAACCAGTCGAACGGGAGAGCCGTTTTGCTTAGGAAGCG
>SMXL01000076.1 GCA_004356385.1 Bacteroidota bacterium | reverse complement strand
CTCCCGATGCGCCTGACTGGGCTTGCAAGTCGGGTGCGGTCAGACAACATAGGATGAGGGGGGTAAGTGTCCATGGAGGCCAGCGACGAATCCCGGTGGTGGCTCGATTCATAATGCGTCTCTTTTGTTGTTTCCTTAGTTTTTTCTCGACTCCACAGCGGTCTCGATTCGTATTTCTTTCAGCTGTTGCGGCCGATTCGGCATGTCATTCTCTCCAGTAGGCAGTCCATTGAGTTCGAAAATGTACGCCAATACGGCAGCGTATTCTCTTCGACTGAGCCTTCCTGGAGCATTCTCGGGCATGGTTCTTCTGATTTCCTGAAATAAAACGTCAACCGTCTGTCCTGCCCAGGCTCCGATAAACCCGGGGCCAATAAAGGCCTCCGGTTGATGGCACTCCACGCATGCGCTTTCAAATATTTCCTTCCCTTTTTCCACCTGGGGTTGCGAAAAGACTCCATCCAGAAGAGACACCGTGTTCGTTTCTTCCATGGAAGGGGTCGTCGTGCTTGGTTGAGGAGCCGTCTGACTCGAAGATGGGGTCGCTGGGCGAGACGAAGTGCAAGCAGCCATCAATAAGGTGACTGCAAAGTAACCGATCCTATGAAGACGGTGTACGCTGATCTTCATGATCATCGTCAAATAACAGTGTGGTTGGCGAGTCGCTTTGAAAATGGGGACGACTGCTCAGATTCAGCAGGGAAGTTCCTTATTACGAAATATCGATGGGAAGGTAAACACGTCGTGGTTCTTTGTACCGCATTTAGAATGTCCATTTTTTTCAGTCGCAGTTACAAATCGCAAAGATCGATCCTCTATGGCTACCGTTCCAAACGCGTCGGCAGTTCGTCGATCGGTTTCTGGTTCAACGAATCCCGTCAAAAGGTCTTGCTGATACCCGTCCCGATCGGCGTTCTCGTCGGCGTATGGAACAGGTTCAGTTCCGCCTGATCTTTTTGGCACCCGAAATAAATACAGCCACCAGCGTATATCCGGAGAGGAGAAGAAGTTCGATCCACCAGATCTGGAGCGAATCGTTCGCATTCCATAGAACATACAGTACGATGGCTCCGGCGATGAGACTGAAGACGCGTCCCCACTCGTACGGTACGGGGTAAACTCGCCGAACCAGCATAAAGAGGAATATGGCCATGACGGCAAAGCTGGACGTAGTGGCCCAGGCCGCCGCTATCATACCGAATTGGGGTACGAGCAGGATGTTGAGACCGAGGGCTACGGCACTCCCCGCCAACGTGCACAAAACGAAGAATTTCGTCTTGTTTTGTATGTAGACACCTGCTGAGAAATGGTAGTAAAACCCCTGGAATATGTATCCCAGAAGGGCAACGGGGATAATGTTCAGCCCAATCCAATAGGCCGGTGCGATCAAAAATCGATCGCCGGAAAGGGGGATAGAAACCAGCTCCTGAGCCAAGAATGCGACGGCCAGAAACACGACAAGAAGGGCCGCCGTAAATAGCGTGAACACGCGACCAAAGAGACTTGCCGCATCTTCGTCGTCGGCATGCTGAAGGAAAAACGGTTGCCAGGCGTAGCGAAACATCTGCACGACCAGAGCCAGGATGATCGCGAGCTTAATCATACCTCCGTAAGCTCCGACAATAAACTCCGCATAGATCGAATTGCCATCGGTCGCCGCCTTGTCGGCAAGAGCAGCGATTGCCGGATCCGATCCATACAACTCCAGGATTCGATCGCTGGGCATTCGCTCCAGAAAAAATATATTCACACGCTCCGAAAGGGCATATCCCAGGCCACCCGGAACGAACGGAAGGCCGAAACGCAGCAATTCGCGAAATCGGATCCGGTTGAACTGGAATCGGAAGTGCTGCCTGAAAGCCGGCGATAATAGAATAAAGGACGTACCGGACGCGATTAAATTTGCCAGGAAAATGGCTTCTATTCCCATGTCCATCACGAGGATGAACACCAGGTTAAGGCCGACATTTACGACGATGCCCGCGACTCGCACCGTCGCAAAACGCCAAGGTTTATTCTGTAATCTCAGCTCCGCATATGGGACCACCGTGAGTGTATCCAGCATGAGAATTCCGGCCGCAAAATTTAACAGAGTGTAATGGCTGGGCTCGAGTCCCAGAAGGCCGCCGACGGGGGCTTTGAAAAAATAAATGCACGCGGAGAACAGACTGGCGGTCAGGAACAGCGACCAAACGGCCGTACTGAACGTCCTTGTCTTCTCATCTGCGTCCGGGGAGTTCGCCGCGTATTTGAGATACGCGGCCTCCATCCCGTACTGATAGATAATGTTGAGGAAAACGAACGCGGCGTAGACGACGATTACCGGACCGTAGACGTCAGGCGCAAAGACATTGGAGTAGAAGGGGAAAAGAAGAAAGTTGATCAGCCGGCCAAACACAGAGGAAACCCCATAAACGGCCGTTTCCGCTGCCAGTTTGTTGATCCGCGTCCGAAAGCTCATGAAGCAGCGCTCGTGATGACTAGAATCCTTGTTTCAGTTGACATCGTGATAAGGAGCCGCAATCGTTTACGCCGGGTCCGAGTTCAGAAAGTATTTGACTGCCATTCGATATCCCATCGACCCGAATCCGGAGATCATTCCGAGCGCGGCACCGGCTGTGACCGAATGGTGACGAAACGACTCACGGGCAGCAATATTTGATATATGAACTTCGATGACTGGTGTCTCGATCGCCGATATCGCATCTCTGAGGGCAACCGATGTGTGTGCGTAGCCGCCCGGATTAAAGACAATCCCGTCGAGGCCGTTCTCGGCTCCGCCGTGCAACTTGTCGATCAGTTCACCCTCGTGATTGCTCTGAAAAAACACCAGTTCGGTGTCAGGGAAGGCCGCTTCCAATCCCTCCTGAATGGTTGTCAACGACGTATTTCCATACGTTTCCGGCTCGCGCTCGCCGAGCATATTCAGATTCGGGCCGTTCAAAATGAGAAGCTTCATGGAAAGCGCGGACGGTAGATGATCCAATGCATTGCAAGATACGCAACGTCATATGATTGCGAATCAGCGTTGAAGGGAGGAACCAGATCGTTCATAGTGACATATGGAGAGACCTACGGGGAAGAGGCGAGATTCTAACGCCCCACCTACCAGCGATTCACACCGGTCCGAAATGAGTACAAAAGGACGCGTTCTTGTAGCCATGAGCGGAGGAGTAGACTCCTCGGTTGCCGCAGTTCTTCTGAAGGAGGAGGGCTACGAAGTGGTGGGCATCACCATGAAAACCTGGGATTACAGCGAGAGCGGAGGAAACACGGGAAAAGTCATCGGCTGCTGCACGCTCGAGTCGATGAACGATGCCCGGGACGTGGGCATGAAATACGACTTTACCCACTTTATTATTGACATCCGAGAGGAATTTGGCGACTGGGTGATCGATCGCTTTACGGAAGAATACATGGCCGGGCGCACGCCCAACCCGTGTGTCCTTTGCAATACGCATATCAAATGGGCTGCGCTTCTGCGCCGGGCCGATGCGCTCGATTGCGAATATATTGCCACGGGGCATTATGCCCGAGTTCGGAAGGATAACGAGCTCAACCGGTTCGTGTTAATGCGGGGCCTTGATACGAATAAGGACCAGAGTTATGCACTCTGGGGAGTTTCCCAAGAGCACTTCGCGAGGACATTGTTTCCTTTGGGCGACCTCGAAAAGCCTGAAATCCGGCGCTTGGCTAAAGAGTTTGGGCTCGACAGGGTAGCAGCTAAACCGGATTCATATGAGATCTGCTTTGTCCCGGACGACGATTACCGAAGATTCCTTCGCGACCGGGTCACGGATATGGACGAGAGGGCAGGGCCCGGGAATTTCGTATTCCGAGACGGAACGTTTGTAGGGCGGCACGAAGGATATCCGTTCTACACGATCGGGCAGCGCCATGGATTAGGGCTGGCTCTCGGGTATCCTGCCTACGTGACGAAAATCAATCCGGAGACCAATACGGTGACGATTGGGCTCCGTGACGAGTTACTCCAGCATTCCCTCGTAGCGCACGACTTCAATCCAATAAAATATCCCGATCTGAAGGAGGAGAGGCCCATCGTCGGGAAGATTCGATACAAAGATGCGGGAGCTCCGGGAATTGCCTGGCAGGGGGCGGAGAATAAGTTGCACGTTGCGTTCAGCGAATCGCGGCGAGCGATTACGCCCGGACAGGCGGTTGTGCTCTACGAAGGAGACGACGTACTTGGAGGGGCTTGGATTGAGTCTGGGAATAAATCTGATGCTGATTCTTTCCTAGAAACATCTACGACAACATTCGGCGTTTTTTCCGAATAATTGAGAACGCCATCTCCAGTGCCTGTTCGCTGTTCAGTCGCGGATCGACGTGGGACCGATAGGCGCGTCCGAGGTCCTCATCCTGGAGTCCGCCGGCGCCTCCCGTGCATTCGGTCACGTCTTCGCCCGTGAGCTCAAGGTGAACACCGCCGAGCGCCGAATCATGTGCAGCATGGATATCAAAAGAGAGCTCCATCTCAGCCAGGATATTTTCAAATCGACGGGTTTTTATGCCGGACGACAGGATTTCCGTATTGCCATGCATCGGATCGCAGCTCCAAAGCACCCGATTCCCAACGGCCTGAACCGCTTCAATGAGCGGGGGAAGTTGGGATTCAATACGATCCACTCCCAGTCGCGTAATGAGGGTCAACCGTCCTGGAATGGAATCGGGATCTAGAATGTTGATCAATGTTCTTAATTCCGACGGGGACATTTCCGGGCCGACCTTAATCGCAATGGGATTGGCGAGTCCGCGCATGTATTCTACATGCGCGCTGCCTTCGAATGCCGTTCTAGCTCCGATCCAGGGAAAGTGTGTGGAAAGATTGTACGTCCGATCGTGTACGGTATCCGGCCGCGTCAACGCTTCTTCGTAGGGGAGAAGCAACGCTTCGTGACTCGTGAAAAACGCCACTCGATCCATATCGCCGATGGGGTTCGGGGAGACCGCTTCCATGAACCGGATGGCATCAAGAATGGAGTCAACAATCTGCTGGTACTCTTTTCGCAGGTCGTCATGTTGAACGAATCCGAGATTCCAGTTTTCCGGATGGTGAAGATCGGCGAAACCCCCTTCTCCTAGAGCCCGAACGTGATTGAGTGTAATCCCCGAACGGCTGTATGCCTGAAGCATCCTTTCTGGATCCGGAATTCGATCCTCGGCCTCGAAGCCGGGCCGATTGATGATATCGCCCCGGTATGACGGAAGCTCGGTTCCGTTCTTTGATTCGAGGGCATCTGATCTAGGTTTCGCGTACTGACCTGCGAACCGGCCTACCCTCACGACCGGCAGTCGAAGCCCATAGATGAGCACAAGGCTCATCTGAAGGAGCACTTTCAACCTATTGGAAATAATATCCGGGCGACATTCGTCAAAACGTTCCGCACAATCGCCTCCCTGCAGGAGAAAGCGTTTTCCTGTCGCCGCCTCAGCCAGACGGGTGCGCAGACGGTCGACTTCCCAAGATGTCACGAGTGGCGGAAGTTCAGCGAGCTGTTGCAACACGCTTTCGAGCTTACCTGAATCTGGATATTCGGGCTGCTGAGTGGCGCGGAGACTTCTCCATGAATCTGGAGTCCACTCCCGGATGGACGATGTGTTGGATTCGGTTTTCAACGTTACCAGACAAAGCGCTCACTGGCTCTCCTTAAACTGAATTTCCCTTTTTCGACGGCGATCTCGATAGGCAGCCCGGGTCTCCCTCAGCTGTCTTTCAATTGCCTGAATGGCCCCATGAAGCGCTTCCGGGATGGCAGACGAACGATGTCCGGCGATGATATTATCGGGGGTGTGATAGAGGACAATTTTTGCTTCATATTCGTGTACAGATTTCTTTCCAGATAACTGTTTCAGAGATACGAATGCACTTTTGATGTCATGATGGCCGCGTTTCCACTCTTCATAGTGATCGCGGATTTTTTGATCGAGTTGAGTTGAAATTTTGAGATTATCGAGGTGGAATTCAATCTCGCTAGCCATAAGCTTTAGAGCGTTTAGTGACGATGGGTGATTCAATTACACACGTACGGCAACTAAAGACCATATATATCTTCGTACTTACGCCGGATATATTGGATCCAGCTTTCGACAGACAATCCGGTTCCGGTAGTGTCGGTCAAGATTTCAGAGGCTGTTTTCTTGCGTCCATGACCGTGCACATGCGTACGCAACCAATCCAGGAGAACAGTAAAGTTTCCGGAGGAAATCTGCTGCGCGAGATCCGGTATGTCCGAGTTCGCCTGATCAAATAACTGGGTCGACATCAGATTACCCAGCGTGTACGTCGGGAAATATCCGATAGCCCCGAGCGACCAGTGGATGTCCTGAAGAACGCCTTCGGCGTCGTTCGTCGGGCGAACGCCCAGGTACGCTTCAATCCGATCGTTCCAGGCATCAGGCAGGTCCGCAACACGGATCTTGCCTTCCACCAATTCGGTTTCCAGTTCAAATCGAACCATGATGTGAAGGTTGTACGTGACCTCGTCGGCCTCCACTCGAATGAGGGAGTTTTCGACCCGATTGATGGCCCGGTAAAAGTCTTCTTCAGTTACGCCTCCGAGCGCGTCGGGAAACGCGTGTAGCGCTTTCGGATAGTAATGCGACCAAAACCCTCTGCTTCGGCCGACCAGGTTCTCCCAAAGACGGGACTGCGATTCGTGCATGCCGAGAGACGTTCCGTCTGCAAGGGGCGTGCGCTCGAGTGCGCGGTCTATGCCTTGCTCATACATCCCGTGCCCCGCTTCGTGGAGCGTTCCAAAGAATGCCGGGTTGAAGAACGATTCGTCGACCCGGGTGGTGAGCCGAACATCGGAGATTGAAAATGTAGTCGTGAACGGGTGAGCGGACAGATCCTGCCGACCTGTTTCAAAATCGTAGCCGAAGTCTCTGATCACATCCAGACCGAAATCCCACTGGGCGTCGTGAGGGAAATGGCGGTGCAGCATGCTGTTGTCCGGGGCCTTTTCGGCGGTAAGTGTCTGAACGATGGGAACGAGTTGATTGCGAAGATCCGCAAAAACGGTCGCAACCTCGGCCGTTTTCATTCCCGGCTCGTATTCATCGAGAAGCGCGTCATATGGGTGCTCGTCGTACCCAACAGCTTCCGCTTTTCGGAGATTCAGCTCGAGGATCTTGTCGAGGTGTGGTGCAAAAACCTTGAACGTGTCAGACTCCCTGGCTGTCCGCCAGGCCTGCCTGGCAAGCGCGGCCGTTTCCGCCAAATCAGCTACCAGGTCCGCCGGAATGCGGGTAGCCCGATCGAAGTCCCTTTTAGTGATTCGGTAGAGCGCTTCGTTGTCACCAAACGAGTCGTCTGGTCTTTTCTCCAGATGAGTTGCCGTTTTTTCCGAGGCAAGCAGCTCGTGTGCCAGCCGCCGAAGCGTCGCAATTTGATGGGCTCGAGCCTCCGCGGCGCCACTCGGCATATAGGTTTCCTGATCCCACTCCAGAACAGCCGCCGCATGATTCAAGTCACAGATTTGGGCCAGGTGGTTTCGGAAATCAGACATCGGGTCGAAAATGAGTTTGCTGAAAGGACACGTGACTAAGGTAGCGCACGCTGTTCAGGGGCAGGTCATTGGCGGGTATTCAGCAATGAAAATATGGTGAGGACAGATCAGAGAAAGAACCCGATGGGAACGGTCGCAGTTGATTGCCGCTCGAAGTGAGAGTAGTTTTCGCGCTCGCTTCTTCAGGGCGCTTCGAAACACGATTTTCCGAAAAGGGTTCTGAGTGGCACGTTTGAAAAGCCAATGTAGCTCAGTTGGTAGAGCAGCTCATTCGTAATGAGCAGGTCAGCGGTTCGAGTCCGCTCATTGGCTCGGTTAATTCCGCCTCGTTTGATGCCATTATGGCTGATACCGAGGCGGTTTCTATATTGATCGAAACGACTGGAAAGTGTCGTGCAAGATATGTGCAAGAAATTGCGCGTCCATAATTGTCGCCCGCTAAGAGAGAGTTGAGAGAAGCTGGTCCAGATCCACATCGCAGAAGTGAGCGCGAATGAAACTAATCTGGCCCTCCCGAAGATGAGTAGAGAATTTCGGCATGAGTCCACCTCGGGAAGTCAAGATGGAATCCGGACATTCGTGCATAATCACGAGCTTGTTGTCATCGGAGATCGCTAGCCAATTCATTAGTCGAAGCGCGATTCCAAGATCGTTCCAACTGAAGCCCGCTGATACAACGATGTTCGTGTTTCGTAGCGACGTGACAAACGCATCAAACATATCCGCAAATATTCCCGACTGATACAGCAGTTCTTTTTCTCCACCGCACAAAATGGTTGGTCCATAGCTTCTTAATGGACAATCGTCGTCATCCCTCAGTTGCCGGACGTCGTCTAGGAGGGGAATGGCAGGTCTTCTCCACGGCCTGGGATTTGCGGGAGCACTCGCTAGCGTCGGCCTACCTCAATCGGACATTCCTTTGGCGCTCCTGTTATTTAACGTCGGCGTTGAGATTGGCCAGGTTTTATTCGTTGTGAGCGTCCTTGTATTCATTGCGATTCTTCGACGAGTCAAAGTAACCTGGCCTGAATGGGCACTTCGTATTCCTGCTTATGGAATAGGCTCATTGGCCGCGTTCTGGTGCATTCAGCGCATCGCGGCGTTTTGGTAGTAGGTTCGCTCCTCGCCATAATTATGAGGAAAGATTAGTATACTCTCCGTTCGGTAAAATTTAACTCAGTAGCCCACCTCTCGATGAAACTGAATTCAAAATTCTCAGCACTAGGCGTCGTTTTAATTGTCGCCATTCTCACCCTGCCTGCCTTCGGACAAGACGTACCCCCGCCTAAAGAAGGCGAACGAACGTATTCACCCTACCCCGAGAAAAGCTTCCCAAATAGAGTCTACTTCGGTGATACCCACCTACACACGTCGTATTCGACGGATGCAGGCATGCTTGGAAACACACTCGGACCGGACGAGGCCTACCGCTTCGCGCGCGGCGAAGAAGTGATCCAGAGTCATGGTCTACGTGCCCAACTCCAGCGCCCCCTTGACTTCCTGGTCATTGCTGATCACGCTGCTAATCTTGGTCTTGCTCCGATGATTGCCGAGTCCAATCCGGCATTATTGGCGAACGAGTGGGGCAAAAAGGTATACGACCTGGTCATGGCGGGCAGGGGCCCGGAAGCTTACAATGAATGGTTGGTGGCGGTCAATGCCCGCAAGAATCCGATGCCGAACGAGGCAATCATGCGCACGATGTGGCAACGCCTAACCGCATCCGCTGACAAATACAATGATCCGGGCCAATTTACTGCCTTTATTGGATACGAATGGACCTCGATTCCGAACGGCAACAACCTTCACCGTGTCCTGGTCTTTCGGGATAATAGCGAGAAAGCGAATCAGATTATTCCGTTCTCACAGTACGAAAGTGTTGATCCCGAAGATCTATGGAATTGGATGGCGAGCTACGAGCAGAACACAGGCGGACGCGTGTTCGCAGCTGCCCATAACGGCAATCTGTCCAACGGCTTGATGTTCGATGATATCACCCTTACTACAAAAGTGCCACTTGATCGTGATTACGCAGAACGTCGCATGCGTTGGGAACCTCTTTACGAAGTCACCCAGATGAAGGGCGACGGCGAAGCGCATCCGATCCTATCGGCAGACGATGAGTTTGCGGATTTCGAGACGTGGGACCGAGGCAGCTTCGGCCCACAGCCAAAAAACGATGACATGATTCGCCGCGAGTACGCCCGTGAAGCCCTTAAGCGCGGACTCGCCTACGAAGAGCAGCTTGGTGTCAATCCTTTCAAATTTGGCATGATTGGTTCGACGGACTCCCACACGTCCCTTGCAACGACCCAGGAAGACAACTTTTTTGGAAAGGTAGAACCCCTCGCACCGTCTGATGAGCCAGATCGTATGTACGAAGTGCTTACTGGGCGTTTACCTTCTACGGATGGAAGTGACATTAGGCAATACGCATGGCAGACCAGCGCTTCAGGACTCGCTGCCGTTTGGTCGCGAGAGAATACCCGTGAAGCACTATGGGATGCCATGTCTCGCAAAGAAGTCTATGCCACGAGTGGTACCCGTTTGCAGGTTCGTGTTTTCGCCGGCTGGGACTTTGAGGCCGAAGACCTCTATCGCTCGAATTTCGCCGAAAACGGATACGAACATGGTGTACCCATGGGTGGCGATCTGAGCAGCGCACCTCGTGGCAAGGCACCCACGCTTCTCGTGCGTGCAGTCCGTGACGGCGACGGCGCCAATTTGGATCGAATTCAGATCATAAAGGGCTGGTTGGATGGTGACGGAGAAACTCACGAACGCATCTACGACGTAGCCGTCTCCGATGGCCGGGCAATTGGCCGCGACGGGCGTACAGAAACGCCGGTTGGCAATACAGTGAACGTAGAAGAGGCCTCGTATACAAATGCAATCGGAGATCCATTTTTGACTGCCTACTGGCAAGACCCGGACTTCGATGCCGATCAGAGGGCGTTCTACTATGTCCGCGTCATCGAAATACCGACTCCACGCTGGACTACATACGACGCTAACATTTTCGGAGTTGATATTCCCGAAGGTGCTCCAACGAGCATCCAGGACCGGGCCTACACCTCACCGATCTGGTACACGCCGGGTAACTAAAGATCACTAAATAATTTATTCTCATGAAGAAGCAAGCTATGTGCAGATCAATTATTAGTGCGTTGGTCTTGGTCCTACTGATACTACCGGCAAGCGCCCAGGAAATTCAGCACAGCCATGACAAAGAAAGCATTGTCAAAGCCTTCGAGAAAGACAGCTACTCGCCTTATGCGGGCCGGAATTTCCCGACTCAGGTCTTTTTTGGTGACACCCATTTGCATACAGCAATTTCCGGGGATGCCTTCGGATTCGGTAACAAGCTAACCGATGTGGACGCCTTGCGGTTTGCGCGTGGCGAGGAGATCACGTCCGCGGGTGGCATACGAATAAAGTTATCGAGGCCCTTGGATTTTCTGGTAGTCGCAGACCATGCAGAAGCCTATGGATCAATGATCGCGGTCTATGCTGGCGATCAATCGTTGTTGCGAAACCCAGTAGTGAAACGTTGGAATGAAATGTTGCACGCGGGCGGTGAAGAGTCGTTTGCGGCCGTCATGGAGATGATTCAGAGCGTAGCTGATGGATCAATTCCACCGGAGCTTCTGGATAAAAAGTTCTTCCGTACAGTCTGGGAAAAACATACGAAGGTCGCCGACGAGTATGATGAGCCCGGGAAATTCACCTCCTTTCAAGGCTATGAGTGGAGTTCGCACCCTGGCGGTGACAACCTTCACCGCGTGGTGATCTTCCGAGATAAAGCCGACAGGGTGAATCAAATTGTGCCATTCTCTGCTTTCGATAGCGTGAACCCGGAGGATCTCTGGACTTGGTTGCAGGCCTACGAGGATAATACCGGGGGCTCCGTCCTGGCGATTCCGCATAATGGCAATCTCAGTAGTGGAAAAATGTTCGATCTCCAGACGTTGAATGGCAATCAACTCACAAAATCGTATGCCGAGTCACGTATGCGTTGGGAGCCCTTGTACGAGGCCACGCAGATTAAAGGAGATGGTGAGGCGCATCCGTTTCTTTCACCCAATGATGAATTCGCAGATTATGAGACCTGGGACAAAGGCAATATGAATCTTTCGGTTTTAAAAAAGGATCTTACCGAATCAGACAGGCGATCGATGCTAAACGGTGAGTATGCCAGGTCTGGACTAAGGAGAGGACTACAACTGGCGGACCAACTCGGGGCAAATCCGTTCAAGTTCGGCATGATCGGCTCGACCGACTCGCATACGTCGCTGGCGACGGCGGCTGAGGAGAACTTCTTCGGAAAACATTCTGGCAAAGAACCGACCCCGCATCGCTGGAGCCACCCGATTTTTGATTTTAATGGCGTTCAGATCTTGGGCTGGAAGCAGGCCGCTTCGGGTTACGCCGCTGTGTGGGCTACGGAAAACACACGAGAAGCCATCTTTGATGCCATGCAGCGAAAGGAAACCTACGCGACAACTGGATCTCGGATGACGGTTCGTTTCTTTGGTGGCTGGGATTTTGAGGCAGAGGATGCGAACACCCGATTGCCGGCGGACGTGGGCTATAGAAAGGGTGTGCCCATGGGCGGCGATCTCACCGACGCACCTGAAGGAAAGTCAATAACCTTTCTCGTGGGGGCGCTTAAGGATCCTATTAATGGAAATTTGGATCGCATCCAAATTGTAAAAGGCTGGCTGGCTGAAGACGGCCAGACGCGGGAAAAGGTCTATAACGTCGTCTGGGGTGACGCTGACCGGCGCAGTCTCGGAACTGACGGGAAGCTTCCTGCGGTAGGTAACACCGTAGATGTGGCAAGCGCCACTTGGACGAATACTATCGGAGATTCCGAGCTGATAACCGTCTGGGAGGATCCAGACTTCGATCCCGACGAGCCGGCATTTTACTATGCGCGGGTGATAGAAATTCCTACGCCGAGGTGGACCGCATATGACGCTCTACGTTTCGGTATTCAGATGGGCGATGAAGTCCCCATGTCGACTCAAGAGCGAGCGTATTCCTCACCCATCTGGTACACACCGGGGAATTGACATCGTGTGACGCCCACCTCCTCTCTCTTATTGCACTGAACGGAGCAGTTAGATCGGATGAGGAAGGATCGGCATGGCGGATCAACGGCCATCCCATTGTCGCGATGGCTATTACAATACTCCACGACTAAAACACGCACTACAATGACATCTTCGGTTCGATTTTGTCTTCGCCTCAAGCTGGTTTGGTTGGTGGTGTTCCTGCTTACTGCCGGCTGCCACCGGTCGGTAAACGCACAAGATATCGAACGAGAGATCTTTGTACCGAGTACCATTTCACCCGAGGCGCAACAGGTCCTGAAGGCAATGATCGAAGCCAAAGGCTACGCCAGGCTGGTTCCCGCTGCCGACGATTTCGACGCCTGGCGTGCAACGCACGACGGACTGGAAGCGGCCAGCAAGTCCCGAAGCGACCAAGCGATCGAGCGCAACAAGGTGAATGTGACCGAAGCGGAGTTGGGCGGCGTACCGGTTCTCGATATCCGCCCCGAAAGTTGGACAGACAATGGCAAGGTTTTGGTCTACACCCACGGCGGTGCGTACACCCTGTTCAGCGCTCGCAGCACCCTGCCAAGCTCCGCGCAGATGAGTCGTGCCAGTGGCCTGCGGGTGATCTCGGTGGACTACACAACCGCTCCCTTCGCCAAGTGGCAAGAGATCCAGGACCAGGTACTCAATGTTTTTGAAGCACTGCTGGCCGAAGGCTATTCGATGAAAGACATCGCCCTCTACGGTGATTCGGCGGGGGGCGGATTGGCGACTTCAACGGTCCTGAACCTCCGCAATCAGGGAATGGGTATGCCCGCGGCAGTGGTACTCTGGGCTCCCTGGGTAGACCTCTCGGATGCCGGAGATACGGCCCATACGCTGAAGGAAGCTGATCCCGCGCTCAGTTACGAGCGTTTACTGTACGAGAGTGCTCTGGCATTTGCCGATGGACTGGATCTCACCGATCAACGGGTATCGCCCCTTTACGCGGATTTTACCGATGGCTTTTCGCCGGCGTTGATCCAGGGAGGTACGAAAGAGATCTTTCTGAGTACGGCCGTCAGGCTCTACCGGAAGCTGGATGAAGCCGGCCAGGATGTGACGCTCGATATCTACGAGGGGATGTGGCACGTCTTTCAGCAGTTTCCGCTTCCAGAGAGCGAAATTGCGCTTCGCAAATCTGCCGCATTCATCAACAAGCATCTCATGTGATTGGGATGAACGCCAGGAAGAGCAAATCAACCTATTGATTGACCTTCTAAGGCAGGATGACACTCTTTGAACAATGAATCATATGAAAAAGATATTCAGCTTGGCGGTAGCAGCCGTCCTGATTTCTGCTCCGGCCTCAGGCCAGGACGACGCTGAACTGGCCAGGAAGCTGGCCAATCCAGTGGCATCGCTGATAAGTGTTCCCCTACAGGCTAACTATGACAGCAATATTGGAGCTGATGAAGAAGGATCGGTATGGCGAATCAATATCCAGCCGGTTATTCCTTTCAGGCTGACCGAGAACTGGAATTTGATATCGCGTACGATTCTGCCAATCATTGACCAGAAGGACGTCCCAGTAACCGGATCTGGTGCCTCTGGCATCGGAGATATTGTTCAGAGTTTCTTCTTTTCACCCGCGAAGCCAACGTCAAGAGGAGTGATTTGGGGGGTGGGTCCAGTGCTACTGATACCAAGTGCGTCCGACGCGGCATTGGGAGGGGAGAAGTTTGGAATTGGTCCCTCGTTTGTCGCACTAAAACAGAATGGACGCTGGACGTTTGGTGTCCTCGCCAACCACATCATTTCTGTCGCTGGTGAGAGCGAACGATCCGATATCAATGCCACCTTCGTACAGCCGTTCATCTCCTACATCACATCAACGAAAACCACGTTTTCACTTTCGACAGAGGCAACATTTGATTGGGAGAATGATGTGTCGTCTGTGCCCATCAACGTCAATGTGGCGCAATTGCTGAAAGCCGGATCACAAATCCTTCAGTTGGGTGTTGGCGCGCGTTATTGGGCCGAGTCCCCCGATGGCGGCCCACAGAACCTGGGCGCACGGGTGCAGCTGGTACTGCTCTTTCCGAAATAAGAAGAAGGCTCAATACGAGTGACAACTCAAGTCGATTCAGTATTTAGCGATGCTAACTTTCAGTAAATATTACCGAACTAAAATGGTACCGCGAATGATCTACAAATTAATTGTTGTGTTCATGGCCATCGTTCTGGTTGGTTGCGAGGCGGCTCAGACAAATTCCGCGGATTCTGCTCAGGAAGTATTGACGCAAAGCACAGCGACTTACGCCGCTGATATTCCGGTGTCCATCACGACGCCGGATAGAGTGGAGACCGAGAGACTCGGCACATTGAAGTTTTTTGACGGCATGCCCGATGAGGCTACCGTT
>SMXL01000075.1 GCA_004356385.1 Bacteroidota bacterium | reverse complement strand
CACGGCGATATATAGAAGAAGAACCGCGGTCAATCTGTGAGCGGTTCGATTGGAGAAAAACAGGTAGATCGTCCCCTGCGCAAGCGGAGCGCCGCCCAGCAGGGCACCGCTAATATACCACGCTCTGAAGATGCCGGGATTCCATCCCAAAACCGTAGTCGCGCCCTCGGTAAACGTTCCTATGCCGAATGTGGCAACACCAATGGCCCACCACGCAAGATACAACGCTTCCGGTTTTCGTCTCCAATGGCGATACAGCGAGACGAAGAATGGGACCGAGACGAAAAACGTCAGGATGGGGATGAAATGGACGAATGATCTCATAGTGATGATGGTACGGGCTGGAGACGGTTGCTCCGGCCCCTCTGAGAGCTTAACAATCGACTCTATTGAAACGAATGCGAACCGTCCGGTTGAAATACGTAGTCGAACGTGTAGAACCTCGCCGCCGACTCGGCTGTAGGTGTTTCCGGCGATCCGCGGTAGTACGAGATGATCTTGATCTTTGCGAACCGCCCGTCGGCAGTACGAATCAGGAGCACGCGTCCGGGCATGGGAGAAATGACCATCGAAGCGGGATTGTAGTTATACCATCCATTACCCGAGCCGGCCAGAATGGCCGTACCCAGGTCGCTGTCAACGGCCCATCCCGCAGTGGGCGCTTCCATTATCTCCTCGAAGATGCCCTCGATGACTTGGACGCCTCCCTGTCCGGGACCACTCGATCCTCCATTAACGATGATGTCCGTTCCCTGCAGACCGATATCCCAGGCTGTCGACGCGGAGTCTACGCCGTCGACTTCCAATCCCGTTTGAAGGCTGAAGAACTCATATTTCCCGGTTCCGACGGGTCGTCCGTCAACGAATCCGACAAATGGATCTGCAGCGAAGTCGGTAACGCGTTCGGCGACGATATCATTGGTCTCTTCATCTGCACCTGAATTGCTGTCACATGCCACAAGAAAGACGAGGCTCACCAGCGCGGCGAGTCCAGCGATGGACCTGTTTATCCTTTTCATGTTAATCATATGTTTTCGTTGATTTATCGTGCCAACTCGATAGTGAGGCCGCCGAAGACCAGTCGTCCGGGTAAGGACGGAATCTGGTCGACATTCTTCTCTCCGAGCATATTTCTGATTCCTATCTGAGCGGACACCGATTTCGAAATGGTCTTCGTTACAGTCAGATTCAGCGTCAGATAACCCGGGACATACTCGGAGCGATCGTCGAGAATGAGATTTCCGTTCAGGTCGCCGAGTCCATACCGTCCCCGGTAGAGCCCTCTAAGTGCTGCGGTGAGGCCCCCGTTCGCGTCCGCGAACGTAATCCGCAGGTTTCCTGAGTGTCTCGATCGATTGAATAGCCCTCCGTACTCCTCTCTTCGTACACGCCGGTCGCGGCCGTTCACGCGCTTGAACAGAGAACCATCTTCGATCTGGTCGATAACTTCTTGGTCTCCCGTGTCGAGAAACTGGTAGCCGATGCCGAATGACCAGTGATCATCGAACCTGATCCGGATATCCGTATCAAGGCCTCGTGTATAGATTCGGTTCAGATTTACATAGCTGAAAATGTTCTGCCCATTGGGTTTTGTCGCCACGGGCAGCGTCTCAATGAGGTCGCGAACCTGGTTTTGGAAAAGATTGAGTTCGATACGGAGTCGCTCACCAAATTCTCGTTCGACCCCCAGATTGATCGAAAAAGACTTCTCGGGTCGGATCTCGCCGAAGGAGGCCGGATCGGAAAGAAAGAATTGAATCTGTCCCAGATCCTCGAATCGCTGGATCGCGGCAGTAATGTCTGTGGCGCCAACCACGGAGTAGCCCGCAACCGGATTCGTGAAATCCATATAGAGTTGCTGGAAGCTAGGAGCCTTGAATCCTGAACCGATCGAAGCGCGGATCCGGGTTGACTTATCGGTGGTGATCAGGGCCGCTAGCTTCGGACTTATTCTGGTATTGTAGTCGCTGTGGGCATCGAGTCGGCCGGAGGTCGTCACGTGCAACCAATCATACGGAAACCACTGATGCTGCCCGAAGATGAACGTGTCCTCGTTCGACCGCCTGCCACCAACAACCCGCTCGGTCGTGACGGTCTCGGATATGAATCCACCGCCGAGTGTGACGAGGTGCTGGCTACCCAGAATCAGATCGAGCTGCAGCTCGCCTTTGCGATACATCTGTTTAAAATTGAGCTGGTCAGGAGCACCTTCGTCGGTTATGGTTGACAGAATCGATTGGGTCGAAAAAGAGGCGAGATGACCCTTTGCCGTTGCGATAAGATTGTTGTTGAGTCGGTGCCGAACACGCGGCGAAACATTCCAGTCTTCGCGGTCGGCCTCCTCTGTAAATTCTAAGACGGTACCGCCCTCCTCGAATCCGAGCGTGTTGGACTGGGACTGATCGGCGAAACGTACACCTGTGTCAATAAGAGTGCGGTCAGAGGGCTCAAAGGTGAATCGACCAGCGAGTGTGTAATCGGAAAACCCGGGTGCTGTGAGGCCGATGATATTCGGCGTCAGATCATAACCATCGGAGCTGAACCTGTTAAACTGAATGCGTCCACGTAATTTTTCTCCCCCAACTTCGACTGCCGTCGAGAGGTCGGTTGTCTGATTGGTTTCGAAGCGGACGGAAGAGGAAGCGCGAAGACCGGCACGAGGACGTCGCGTAGTGATATTTATTACGCCTGCGAGAGCTTCGCTGCCGTAGAGTGAGGACGAGGGTCCTCGAACGATTTCAATCTGTTCAATCAGGCTGACTGGTAACCGGTTCAGATCGAGTGTTCCAGCTGTTCGTCCTATTATGGGTTCGCCGTCAAGTAGTATGAGCGTGTAGGCAGAATCGAAGCCCTGAAGCTGGACGCCTGCACCATGATCGTGCACTATGAATATTCCTGTCAGCTCGGCCAAAAGATCCGACATTCTCAACGCGCCTTGAATCTTCGCCTCGTCGGCCGTCACGACGCGGGTCAGGATCGGGACATCGCGCAGTCTCATAGCGCTTTTAGTAGCGGTGACAACTATTACGGGCATCTTGATCGTCCAGACTGAATCCGGAGGCGTATCTTTTTCTTGCGCCAATCCTGGGTGGCTCGTCAGAACAAACGTGCAAAGCAATCCGACAGACCACAACAGGATTTTCTGAAATCGCCGAAAGGGCCGTGAAATATTGTCTTGGATAATCGAGTCTAACCAATTCAAAATTGTATACATTCTGGAGATCAACGGGACACAATTACCCTCTCGAGGTCGGTTCTGCACCGAATGTATACACGGGTGACGTCAGTTGGTGTTAGATTTATATAGATTTACTTAATTTATGTTCGGAATCTACCAAATCTTTACAAAGTGACTCCAATAGCAGAACAGGAACGACTACTGGCCCTGAGCGAAGCGGCCGAGAGGCTCGATGTTCATCCGGCAACTCTTCGACGCTGGGCGGATAAAGGCGATATCGAAGTCGTCCTGACTCCGGGCGGACACCGTCGTTTTCCCGTCAGTGAAATTGCACGTCTTCGATCGAGTTCTTCGGCGGCCACAGGCGCCACACCGCGTGGTGTGTATAACCCGCATGGCTCTTCGCCGATCGACACCGCACTGGAACTAACCCGGCAGGGTATCATCGAGCAAAGCGGTGCGAGCTGGCGCGAGGGTCTTGAAGCGGAGGATATTCAGGAAAAGAGAGCACTGGGGCGTCACCTGATCGAACTCGTAACAAGATATCTTGACGATGGAGACGAATCGATTGTGGTCGAGGCACGCGCCATAGGCCGTCTTTATGGCAAGAGTGCAAGAGAGTCCGGTCTCGGACTCACGGACGCTCTCAAGGCCACGTTCTTTTTCCGACAACACATCATGGAATCGGCTGTTTTCTCAGGCGAAACCGGAGGTGTCCGGCAGGATATCGATCGTGAAACCCTACGACGCCTGGATTACTTTCTGAACGCCGTTGAACTCTCGATTGCCGAAGTGCTAGAGACCCCCTCTCGATAGCTGCCATTTCGAATGTTCGTCCGCGAATCAGGATAAAGCTTGAAATAGTGAGAGTCGATTAGCATACAATCCGCTCAACTGACGTCCTTCGTATGACCCGGTCACGCTTGAAGATTGCCTTGCGGAGCTTAGCGAGTCTGCCTTCTAAAAGACCCCGTAACCGGTCAGCCGTACTGTACTCGCGCTACCTAAGCAACCTCGACTTCTACCGCATTTCTATTGGCCGATTGACGGCGACAAAATCACTGGTGGTGATTCACTGAACATGGTGTGTTCTATTCGGAGTATCGTATGCACCGGATAGTCCTTCAGCATCGCAGATCGATATTATCGAACGGGCGTGTGCTGGCTGGCGGATTTTCGACGAGCACTTTGCTACCCCCCAGAAAGTAATCGTTTCAGACCGACTTAGGCAGTGGAGCGAGTCCGCAACGTCCGGTTGACTTTGGTGGCCATAAGCGTGTTATGCTGCGTAAGGATGCGCGTTCTCTTTTTCTTGCTGGCTTGGAGTGCATTTCCTTCACTTCAATCGCCGTTCTTTCTACATCTAGCTAAAATGGTGTATAGTCCAGTAGACCTTTCACAGAATCACTCAGAATGAAGTCGTACTCGGTATCCGACTCGCTGAACTTCTGATCCCAGCGGACCAATCTCTATCCGCATAAAATCTTCCGGCATGTCTCTACGAAAACGAAGACCTACGGTTTGATGCGTGTCAACGTCGTAAGCGCTGAAGCGCGCCGGCGTCATCCGTGAGCGGCTCGAACGCTCGACTTCGCGCAATCGCTTTGTCGTTTGAGTCGATGGGTCGTACGCTCGGATCCAGGATCGTGCGGGATTACGGAGTTCGAAATGCAGGCGCGTGGCTATAGGAGGTGTCCCTCCAATGCCTCGGTGCATCAAAGACCCCGATACACCGTCCCAGACCAACCTGACCATGACGTCTTCCGGGCCATCGAAAAAACGGATATAGGTCTGCCAACCCCACCCGCTGTCTTCGAAACCATAGTCCGAGTCCTCATCTCGATAGACTGTGGCGACGACTTCGTACCGTGACGACTCCGCGTCTTCAGCAAAGGCCGGTGATATAATCTCAAGAGTGCTGCTAATATATTCTTCCATCGGTCCACTCGACGAACCGAATATAGCGGCTATCCTCGATCGATCACCCTGGACCATTGCGTCCATTAGCTCGAGCGTCCTACTCTCTACTTCTAGAATACGCGAGTCCGCCCGGTAGTCCGAAAACCGAAAGAGATTCCCGCCAGGCATCTCGATCGCTAACCCATCACCGGCGACTATCACGAAAAGCGAGTCTCCATCTGGCAATATGTAGGATCCCTCGTAGATCGAAAGATCGAACCCGTGGTGAGGTTCTTGCGCTGAAATGTCACGTACAAGGATTGTTGAAAGAAAAAGGAAAAAGAGGCATCGCATAGGACTTTGATTCTCTGGGGGAATGGTTATGCGGAGTCCAATTTATGTATTCCGGTCGCACAATATGGCAGCGAATGCCAGCTGTTTCGAATGCAGCATAACGGTTCGTGGATCTACGGCGAGCTTTCGCTCACCTATCAGAAAGTAATTGATTCCAACCGCCATCGCCAGGCGTGCGAGCCCGCAAAAATGCGCTTGATATTTCCAAGAAGGCTCCTGCATCCGTAACTAGGATTGCAGACCCATCAAACACAGGAGACCCTTCATGGAAACCGTATATTATACGGGCATCTATCAGCACAAGCGAACAAGTTTTCTGACGACGCTCGATGCACACGGAGAAATCATTCGCT
>SMXL01000074.1 GCA_004356385.1 Bacteroidota bacterium | reverse complement strand
TGAAGTTTACCGTTTTGCTGAGGAGCTAACTCGTACGAACCTCTAACATTTCTCTTCTCCTGGTTCCAATTCTTAGGGAGGACGTAGACCCCTGTCGAGAGGTAACGCTTCTGTCTCTCGGAGATAAGCTGAAGGAAGACGGGACACGTTCCGTCAGGCTTCGCCTTATCTTTTCGAAGTATCAAGTTGACAGATGTTGACACAGCCTTGTTGTTCTACCTGGTAGAATATAGGGAGAACATTTGTTGTATTCGAATGACGTTGAATTGATATAATATACGTCATATACTACTGTATTACAACGATTTATGGGTGTTGTATTGCGCTAACGAAACGCAATAGATAACGATATTCGAGTTCATGAAGAACTGAATGCGCTTCTAGCGAGAGGAGGTGTAATTGGCGGAAGTTCAGCCGGCGCGACGATACAAGGATCTTATCTCGCCCGAGGAGACACTCAGACGAATACGGTGATGATGGGTGATCACGAAGAAGGACTCGGATTCCTCAAAAACGTCGCCATCGATCAACATCTTCTCCGCAGAAACAGGCATTTTGATCTGATTGAAATCATCGAAGCGCGGCCGGAACTGTTGGGAATCGGCATCGACGAGGACACGGCTATTATCGTGAGAGGCGACAATTTCGAAGTCATGGGAAGTGGGTACGTGGCCATCTATGACGCAAACAAGATGATCGACTCAGGGGGTCAGTATTACTTTCTCGCGCCGGGCGACCGATTCAATCTGGTTACACGTGAGGGTTTCCGCCCGACCAGAAACATGGAGCCCGTGGAACGGGTCGTCGAACGAGAGTGGCCGAAACAGTAGATTATAACATTCGTGCTAAATCGCGACTTCAGGTCGCTGGCCTGTCTGACCCTTTGTCTGCTGTCTCTGAGTGGTCGGTAACCGCCCGTCACACCTCCCAACATCATTTTCATTTATGCGGACGATCTCGGATGGCGCGATTTGAGTGTGATGGGCGGCTCTTTTTACGAAACTTCAAATATTGATCGACTCGCGAAAGAGGACATGCGATCCAGTCGCGCCTATTCCAACGCACCAAACTGCACGCCGAGTCGCGCTTCGCTGGTGACAGGGCAATATGCGCCTCGCCACGGCGTATATACCGTCGGGTCTTCGGAGTGCGAGCAATCAATCGAACGCCTCCTACGACTCCATGATCGAGAGCCTGGTGGCGTGAAACAGATGCTTTCATTCCCACGGAGATGAATCCGGTGTTCGAGAAATGAACGTCCAAATATTCAACGGTGTTCAAAAAAATAAGCACCCTAAAAAGATCACGCCCCGATAGGGAAGAACATCGCTGCTCACTCTCCTACCGGGACGCCCACCTTTCAAGCTGAACGACTCCTATCGGCTTCGTTCGTGGCCTGAAATTTTAATCCTGTCTTGGTTTATCTACCGCCGAACTCCATTCAGTTTGTATACGATCTTGCGTATCGTATCAAACTGCAGATATGGATACTCTCCTCTAAGATTTTCGATAGCTTCATAGGCCGGAATATTGCTACCGCGCATCGAACGAAATTGCTGCCGAATTTGAAAATCTCTGACTCCTTTTTCACTGAGCAGATTGTGATTCTCAAGCATTTCGTAAAGATTGTCGCTAATCAAACCATCGAGCGGATTGAAGCTGACACTTTCTGACGGGATTTGCATGGCGGAATTCGAAATATGTTCTTGATTAACATGTAGTTGCGATCGAAAAACTTGACCGCATGGATGTGCTAACTCCGATCCTCAGCCTAAGGGTAGGACGAAGGTTTTCCACTGTAAAGTGAATTACTCTGAACGGTAATTCGAGACGAGTGAGCCGTTGGATAGTCTCTGCGAGCCGTTATCGTCTTTTTGACCACGGATTCAAAAGAAACGACCTCGCTAGGCGGGTTATCGAAGGGTAGATTTAAGAAGGCGGTGCAAGAGCGGATCGGGTTCCACGTCCATCCATTCCAGAATCAACTCTCGCTCATTTTCTGACAAAACCATCGACCGGAAAAACGACAGGATCGATGATCGAAGCTGAACGGATGATGCGGCCCAGAGCGAAAGAATTTCTTTTCGGACATCACGATCGTCCGACCAATTCTGAAGCGAAAAAATCGCATCCGTCCGCAGATCGTCAGCGTATTTTTTATCCAGTAAAACTCGAAACGCATCTAATTTCTCATCGTCACCGACCGGTGCATCAAGGAGAAGCTGGGCGGCCGTTCTTCTCACTATATCTCCGGTGGACTCTGTCACTAGAGCCGACCGTAGGACCGGCCATGCCAACGTAGAATCAAGTCGTACAAGGGCGCTCACGGCGGCCGCCAACATATGCGGATCAGACTCTGAGTTTGCCACTTCAAAGGCAGTTCGGCGGGCATCCGAAGAACCGGGAAACAATCCCAGATATTGAATCGCGAAAGCCCGCGTTCTAGCCGTTGTATCCTTAGCTACACTCAGCAGCTCTCGCAGCGCCGAGCTCGACGGAGCCATTCTAGAGACGCCTTCCAATAAATTTCTGTCTATGTACGGCGAGGTTCGTTCGGCGAGAATCGGCCGCAGGGCAATAAGCATGGAAGCGTCGACCTCTCCAGATAGTAGCCTGCGTGAGCCCACATATCTACTCCGGACACTCGTGTTTCTACGTAGGCTGGATACGATGCTCGTCGGCTCGAGCGAGTCTCCATATTCGAAAAGCAACTTCCCGGCGGGATCGAGAAGAACATATTGAGGCCGCAGCGACACGGGCAACCTTAAAAATGAACGTCTTTCATCGATTAAAAACTCATCACGATCGACTCCGACCAGCGAGGCAGACTCGACTTCTACTTCGAAGCTGAACTCAGATGGGACGAGATATCCTTCTTGAATCTGATCAATCGTCAGCTCGATCGACTCCTGATTCGATGCGACATCGTAAGCGTAGTCCAATATGGGATGCCCGGCGGCGTAAACCCATTGGTCAAAATACTTGATGAGATCGAGTTCCAGTACGTTTTCGAGCACGATTCGTAGCTCCTCGGTAGAAACAGTACCGGCCTTTCCCAGCAGCGCAAGGTCGTTAAGAGCTTCCCAGATAAACTCCGTTCCATGGGCTTCGCCGAGCATGTGTAAAACCCATATGCCCTTTCCGGTCGCATGTGCGTCTAGCAATTCCCCGGGATGATTCCATCGATCCCACACGAGCGGTCTCAAATACATCCGCGATTCGACAAGATATTCGTCTCGACGATTCCACATAACATGCAGAAAGGCGTCCTCACCGTGACGATCCTGAACATATAGGGCCGCCATGTAGGAAGGCAACGCCTCCGCCATCCAAATATCTGTCCATCCCGAGAGCGGGAGATGCGTCGTGACCCATCGGGAGGCGACCGCCTTTGCCAACTGAAAATCTTCTTCGGCGGGATGTAAACCAGCCGGGAGATCGTCAAAGGGAAGAAAAGACAATCCTGCGCCGCTCGATGAGGCAGTTCGAGGACCCGGGAAAAGGATGTAGCGGCTGGAGTCTGGCTCGCCCATGCCGAGATTTTGGGTAAAAAAGCGCTCCATTCGCGAGATCGATATTCGAGCTTCGTTGACGGGAGGACTGTCGTCCGGCAATAGAGCTACGACAAAACGACGATCCTCCGACGTGATTTCCTCCTCTTTCACAGCGAAAAACCCCAGATTTCGAAGCGGCCCGGAAGAAGCGAACAACGAGGCTGTCGTTCGATAGCCATCGGATTCGATGTCCCACTGCTGTTCGCCTGCGAGGAACACTCTCCACGGTATTGGAACGCTTACTCTTAGTTCGGCCGTAAGCCAATCTTCCACCGAGACATCGAACGGGATCCAGGCTCGATTACCGGGTTCAAACGATGTCCAGACGGCGGTCCACTCACCGGAGGAAGATCCCAGAGGAACCGTGTAAAGGCCTCGATTTATATCAAAATCGATTCGGATCCCCACCAGAGAGTCTGACGGGCGCGGGTCTGAAAGCGCGAGCACGGATACATCGATCGACGTGTCCACCGAGTCGATGTCTGAACCGAACAGGCTTATTCCGCCAATCGAGACTGCATCGGTAGGGAATTGAATCATTTCCATCGTCGTGTCGGTCACCACGAGATCGAACATTGCTTCGCCACGAAGAACGTGATTTACCGGGTCGATAAAAACGTGGATTCTGAGATGTTGAATATCCCACTTCGAGCCGTCCGCTTCCTGGATGGGACGACTGAACAAGGGGTGTTCAGATGGGACAGGGTCCTGGGCCTCCGCTGGTTCGGCGAGCAGGCACGAAAGGATAGTAATAACACACAGTCGCCAGACTGTGTCCGCGAATTTTTTCACCGCCGCTCCGAACACTGCTTTGATCGCTCCCTTGGTCACGTCTGTTCTGAGTTAGGAAGTGAAATGTCTGGCTCCGTCGATACCGATTTAAGCTCTCGCCAGGTTGCGCCTTCGATCAGCACAAACGTAAATCCAACGATCGTGTACAGAATCAGCTGAGCTCCGTGAGAGAAGATGGCGTACGAGGCGGCCGACTCCTGAGTAACGCCCCAGAGGATGACTAGAGACTGAATCGTAATGAAGTGATACGACCCGACACCTCCGGGTGAAGGCACTACGATCCCCATGGCCCCGATCAATAAAAGTGCCCAGCCATCAACCAAATTCAGTCCCCCGTTATCCGCGAGTCCAAAGATGAGAAGTGGAATAAATGCCAGGAAGAGGTAGCAGGCCCACATGGCGATTGTGGACGCGAGTAACGCAATCGGGTGCCCGGAATTCGTGAGCGAAATGACACCTTCCTTAAAGGCTGTGATCGCGTTTCCAAGTTTAGAACGCGGATTCTCCTTAGCGCGCTTTTGAATAATCGCGATTGTCTTCGCGCCGAGTAAAATCACCACCAGGCCGATCCCAATCGTGATCCAGACGAGCTTACTCAAAGATTCGACACCCAGAGCGTCTTTTAACAACGATAAAAAATCCGAAAACCGCCCTCCGAGTACTAAAGGCAGAGTTAGAAGGCATAGTCCAAGCGTCGCCATGTCAAGAATTCGATCTGCGGCGACTGTTCCGAGTACGCTGCCAAAACGGAGTTTTTGTCTCAACGACATATGACTGCTTCGCACGAATTCTCCTAGTCTCGGCGCTGCATAATTGGCCATGAATCCGATCATCACGGAAGAAAAGACCATGCGAAGAGAAATCCGAGGTGAGTCATCGCGGTGTTCAGGAAGAGCTTCCAGCAAGATGCGCCATCGCCAGGATCGGAGGAGATGAGCAGTCAGTGTCAAAACAACAAACGGAACAGTCCAAACATATTTTCCCGTAGCCAGGTCTCGCCAGAGCGTATCGAAGTCAATACCACGAAGTGCCAGGTACATCAGTCCAATCCCAACGATCAGCGCGACAATTGGAAAGATCCACTTTCTGATCTGCTGCAAAATGAAAGGTTATAACGGCTGAGTTCGTCTGATCTCAACCTGGAGTTATTGGATGTGATGCATGCACGCCTGACCTTTCCGACTCAGTTTTCTCTGAGGTCGATGATTTCTACGCCATTCGGAATGGAAAATATGAATGTCTGGTCCGAAAGTTCAGGATTGAACTGGATATTCGACAGTTCGAAGTTCATCTCGACATCGTTCATGTCTACGACCTCCAGTCGAACGACGACGTTGCCGTCGGCCCACAACTTCACCGTTCGGAAAAGGGACAAAGGGTCTTGGGGTACCAGTGTCAAGACATCCAAACGGCCATTTTGCTCGTACGATTCCACATCGTAGGCTGAATCGAATTCATTTAGAAACGTCGCAAGAGAAAAAGTATTCTCGTCGAGCTCATAATCGTTGATAAGTACCTGGTTATCTGATTTATTGAATACCCAACTCAAGACTGTATTCGTAACAATCGTCTGATTGATCATCTCAATCCTGTATTGATCCCCCTGAATCAAGATGTCTCCTGCGAAATGTTCGACATCGTCCAGAAATGTAGACGAAGTCGTCTGAGAGAAGGTGGCTCGCATAGCTACCATGGCATCGTATTTCGAGCGAAGTCGATCAATGACATCGTCGGCTGATTGCGCAAAAACCTGACCGATACCCATCAGCAGGCCAATTGCAGTAACGCAGACAAGTTTTCGCAAATATGGCATCATGACGGTCTCCCAAGAAGAACTAGTTATCCTTATGTCGCAGAGATGTTAATACAATCACTGTACCGACTCGTGAACGCACGTTCTCAGTGCCGAGAGCAACGCATCTATATCATCTGAGGTGTTGTAGACGTGAGGTGAAACGCGGATGGCGTTTCCTCGAAAGGAAACAGTTACGTTGCGATCGCTCAAGGCTTCTTTCAATCGATCAAACGATATCCCGTCCGGTACGCGGATCCCCAAAAGATGATGACTCCGATACGGCTCGCTTTCCAACTGAAAACCAAGTTGCTCGGCCTCGTCGAGTGCTTCAGAGGTGAGTGCTCGACAGTAATCCTGAATTCTCGAAGGATCCAGTTCAATAACCATATTCAGCGCTTCCAGCATCATGGGCATCAGGATGAAATTACTCCTCTCGCCCACATCATATCGGATCGCTCCCTCCTGATAGGCGTCCTGGTAGTCCATGACCCTGGAAAAATCCTCACTCCCTTTTCGGGTGATCCAATTTTCTTCCAACGGCACACCATTGTCGAATCGTTCACCCCAATACGCAAGACTTACGCTGTATGGGCCCAGCAGCCATTTATATCCAGCGCAGATTAAGCAGTCAGGCCGAATCTCCTGAACGTCAAATGGCAAAGCTCCTACCGATTGCGTTCCGTCGACAATTAACGCGGCACCCACGTCTCGGGCTCGTGTGGAAATCGCGGTCATGTCGAAACGGGTTCCATCCGTCCAGTGGACGGTAGGTATACAAATCGCGGAAGTAGCACTGGATATCGAATCCAGGATTCGCTCGTTCCAAATTTTCCCGCGATGTTCCGAAAATTCCGGCGGAGAAATCTGGATGAGTTTCAACCCTTTTTCCGAAGCCAGTCGGCGCCACGCGTAAATATTACTTGGGAATTGCTCGAAGAGGACGATAAGTTCGCTGCCCGTGGGTATGTCCAGGTTTCGCGCGGCGGTCGCTATCCCGTAGGATGCAGAAGGAGCAAGCGATACTCGGCTGGGTTCTTCGGCGTGAATTAAATCGGCGAATACACGACGGATGGCGTTCGAGGTCTCAAAAAAATCATCTGGTCCGATCTCAGACGGATTACGCATGAAACGCAGCGCATCGATCCCGGCCTTTTCGACTCGCCTCGCCTGAGGTGACATATAGGCACAGTTCAGGTAATGAATGTCTTCCGGTAGAGAGAATTGATTTCGTTGACAGGAAAGCATATCGATTGGGATAAGCTGTGCGTCCGTTCTCTATTTCGGCCAGCCTCGTGTCTCAGGAATCCCCTTTCTCAGACAATTCGTTGCTCGACAAGAGGATACGAAGCCACCACTCGGTACACGGCACCCGAAGGGCGAAGTTCACTTGAAAACAAATGGAATGCGGAAATATTGAAAGGGTCTGACTCAAATAAGAGATGTTCAGCGAGCCAACTACGCGCATCGATTTTTAGTCTCCGTTTGGTCCTCCCGACCGTGATGTGGGGGGCGAATTTTCGGTCTTCCAAACCCAGGTCCAAAGACGACAGCGAATTGAACAACGTTTGGTGCAGAGCAATGAGTTCGTCACTCGCGCCAACGCCGACCCAGAACACCGAAGTCCTCGTCGGCGACGGGAAAGATCCTACCTGGTACAGCGTCAACGAAAACTCAGGCGATTGGATTTTTGCGGCAGCTTGTTGAACGGCATCCAGTTGCCCCTCATCCAGTATCCCCATGAACTGAAGCGTCATATGGAGATTGGTAACTGGAATCCATCGAACGTGGTCGATCGCTGCCGACAATTTGGCTATTTCGCTTTTTACGAGATCAGGCAGTGCAAGAGCGAAGAAGAGCCTCAAGGGGTTTTCTCGGATATGACTATCCTGGACAAGACCGCTCCGAATGGGTATATAAGAGTCGGATGACCAATCATAACGAGCTCGATTCGAATGGCAAGGTATGCATTCAAAGTCGTATCTGGAGGACAGACCGGGGTGGATCGCGGAGCATTGGACGCGGCTATGGAGTCGGGTCTATCGACCGGAGGGTGGTGTCCACTCGGACGCCTCGCTGAGGATGGTCTCATTCCAGATCGGTATGCTGTCTCGGAATTCGATTCTGAACGTTACGAAGACCGAACGGAGAAGAACGTAATCGATAGTGCAGCGACGCTGGTTCTTTCTCGACAACGATTATCCGGCGGGACGAAGTATACCTGTGAGATGGCTGAACGTCACGATCGACCGTGTCTGGTTATCGACCCGAGTGCTCCCGACTCAATTGCTGAAACACGAGACTGGTTGAACCATACCCGCCCCGTCACACTAAATGTCGCTGGTCCGCGCGAGTCGAAAGACCCTGGAATTCAGGAGGTGGCCAGAACGTGGCTAACTCGACTCTTTTCAGAAAAAACGTAAAAGGCAGGGTCGCTTCAGCGCTTTCGCTTAATCTGTTTGGCCATTCGCGCAGCTTCCTCATGTTGCTTCACGCGTATCTCAAAAGTCCGGGTTACCATTGCCACTTTCTTTTCGAGGTCAGCCAGACTGGTTTTTCTAAGCTGAAGCAGAATGGCCTTCGGTTCATCAATATGAAGCTTGAGCGTTACGGCTTCGTCGACGTCGGATTGGGCATCGGAAAGATCCAATTCCAATCGGCCCATCTCGCGTTCGATTTCGCGCTCCAGGCGATCTAGATCCGAGTCAAGAGAAAATTCAGAATCGCCGTCGAAGGAGAAGTCAAAAGAAACTCCGGACGAACCATCATGGGAGAAGTCGTACGAAAAGATACTATGATGCCTGCGATGCTCGCGGCACCGTCTCCCACGCTTCTTAGTAACGTATGTGAACAGGGTATGTCCGACGTGGGATTCGCCATGCAGTTCAACAAGAGGAGCGACCTCCTCAACGGCCGACTCGGAATTAAAAAACTCCAGGTCCTGAAGCTTGGGCCAGACGCGCTGCGACAGCATGGCAAGCAGGTTTAGCGAAAACAGAACGATTGTGGCGATTCCTAAGCCCATGACGAGCCGATTGGGCCGATCAGGGCGTGTGCTGCTGCTCATGAAGAATTCCTCCCTCTCAGACGGTTGCTTGGTTCAAGGGTGCCGGCACTGGTTGGCCAGCACATTTTTCGGTGCGTCGCTCCTGTGATGACTGATACAACGTGAGGTTGTCCGGACTTATTGCATGCTACGCCAAAAAAATTAAAAGAGCCGGAGGGCAAAAAAAATTACCTCACAACCGACCTACGGGGGTCTTGCGGAATTGGTTACAGCTAAGCGTAAGCATTTTGAATCGCTGCTATGAACGGGCCCATAAGGTCAACGCGAATATCACCCGGGATTAGTCCGGGGTCGAAAGACGGGCAGACGAGAAGCGGCTCAGATCGATTTCGTCTTTATAATTCCAACACCAACTTTGCTGGCAGGGAAATCGGTTTTCGTAAAGCGCCTCCCCGATGACGACGGAATCGAGTCCATCCTTCAACATAGAGTCGAATCGCATGAGATCTTCAAATCCTGCAATTCCTCCGGCCGCCGTTAGATGCGTGTTCTTTAGTGCTGAGGACATCCGTTCAAACGCTTCGAAATTCTCACGCTCGAGAGTATCTTCATTCGATAAGTCCGTGTAGACAATACGCTTACATCCATATTCTTCAAGTGTTTCACCAAGTATAACGGCGTCAGATTCGAAATGTACGTCTGCAGGATCGCTCACAATTCCAGCACGGGCATGGATGCCCGCGACGGTTTTAGAGGAACCGTATTTGCTCTGCGCCCGGCGAAAAAAGTCCAACGAATTGTCCGAAGACACCTCGATAATGACTCGGTAAACGCCTGCCTCGAAGGCCGAATCAATGGCTTCGAAACTATGGAGACCGCCCTGCAGCTGGATTGGAATATCGACGGCTTCGCAGATCGCCCTCAGGATTGAACGTTTGCAAGTATCCCCTGGATCGTGACCTGCGATATGCAACGATTTCGCATTTTGAACGCGCCACAGTTTAGCCATCTTGACAGGGTCATCGAAGTATTTCGCCTCCCGCTGGTACGCATCATTATTCTTGCGCACACAAAACTCTTCGAGCAGATCGATGGCAGGAATAATCAGTAGCATGAGCCCAATGGATTTGCGGGTCAAACGGAGTACAATTTTCATGGGTTCCGCCAACCACTCGTTATGTCGTGCTCTTTCGGTGTATTAAAAAAGTCATAATTGAACGATGCCCCGGAGTAAACTGCATCAATTGACGTGACTTTGTTGTTTATTGCGCCATGAAAAAACGCGAGTTCAAAAGAATCCTTGTAACGTCGGCGTTGCCGTACGCCAATGGTCCGATCCATATTGGACACATCGCAGGTGCGTACTTGCCGGCCGACCTGTATTGCCGCTATCAGAGACTGAAGGGACGAGACGTTGTATACATCTGCGGTTCCGATGAGCTCGGTGTAGCCATCATGATCCGGGCTCGAAAAGAGGGAATCTCCCCGCAGGAGCTGGTCGATCAGTATCACCCGATGATTGAGGACTCGTTTCAAAAGCTTGGAATCAGTTTTGACTACTACGGTCGTACGACCACAGTGACCCATCTTGAAACCAGTCAGGACTTCTTCAGAAATCTTGCGGAGAAGAATGTATTCAAACTGAAAACTGAGAAGCAATTATTCGATCCTGAGGCCGGAATTTTTCTGGCCGATCGCTTCATCGTTGGCACGTGTCCGGTCTGCGGCTATGAGGATGCGTACGGCGATCAGTGCGAGCAGTGCGGGTCTTCTCTGAGCCCGAGTGAACTAAAGAACCCTCGTAGCGCGCTGTCCGACGCGACCCCTGAGCTTCGTGAGACCACGCATTGGTACTTACCACTCGGCGATTTTCAGGATCGGCTGGCTACCTGGATTGACACCCATCCGGAATGGAAACCAAATGTTAGAGGACAGGTCAAGTCGTGGCTCGACGACGGGCTCAGGGATCGAGCCATCACCCGTGATGTGCCGTGGGGTGTACCTGTACCTGAAGATGTGGCCGAAAAAGCTGGAATCGACGCCGAGGGCAAAGTCATTTACGTCTGGTTTGATGCTCCAATCGGGTACATATCCGCGACGAAAGAGTGGGCAACGAAAGTGGGCGATGAGGATCGTTGGAAGCGGTATTGGAAGGATCCAGAGACCAAACTGATTCATTTCATTGGGAAGGATAACATTGTATTTCACTGTCTCATGTTTCCGGCCATGCTCATGGCACATGGAGATTACGTACTTCCAGAAAACGTTCCGGCCAATGAGTTTCTGAATATCGAGGGAGGCAAGTTGTCGACGAGTCGAGGCTGGGCCGTGTGGGTTCACGAATATCTCGAGGATCACCCCGCCGACCTGCTCAGGTATGCGCTGGCGACCATCCTTCCTGAAACCAAGGACGCTGACTTCTCATGGAGTGAGTTTCAGGCGCGGGTCAACTCCGAGCTTGCAGATGTCCTGGGTAACTTCGTGAACCGGACGATGACGTTCGCAACCCGATATTTCGATGGTCGCGTACCTGAACTGGTCGAGTCGTCTGACGAGGATCAGGCTGTCCTGAATGAAATAAAGGAGTTGCGTGATCGAATTGGAGAGGCTTATGAATCGTTCAAAAACCGGGAGGCTGTTTTTGAAACGATGGGACTCGCGCGACTCGGAAATAAGTATTTCAACGACACGGAGCCGTGGCACACGCGTAACTCAGATATGCAGAAGTGCGGGAATACGATTCACGTGTGTCTCCAATTGTGTGCGTCGCTGTCGGTATACATGGATCCCGTGCTCCCTTCTGCTGGATCCAAGCTGAGAGAAATGCTGAACATTACCGGCGTTCGAAGTAGTCTTCCAAGCGAAGACGGGGCCGCGAGTGGATCCATCGGCTGGGAAGAAGCCGCCGCCCCTTTACTAACGGCTGGGGATGTTATCGGAAAACCCGAAATTCTATTCAACAAAATCGACGACGACGTAGTTGCCGCCGAGGTCGCGAAGCTGGAAAAAATCTCAGGCGATAAAGAAGCCGCCGCAGACACGCCATTCGCACCGTTGGCCGATCAGATTACAATTGATGACTTCACCAAGTTGGATCTACGGGTAGCGACGATTCTGTCCGCCGAAAAGATGCCCAAGTCAAAAAAATTGCTTCGAATCCAGCTGGATCTCGGTTTTGAGAAACGAGAGGTTTTGGCAGGGGCCGCTGAGCATTACAATCCGGATGATCTGCCCGGAAAGAAAGTTGTTGTTCTAGCGAATCTAGCGCCTCGAACCATGATGGGTGTCGAGAGTCAAGGCATGATTCTCATGGCCGAAGACCGCGATGGAAGGCTGTCTCTGGTCACATCGAACGGAGAAGACGGGGCCATCGTGCGCTAACCCACAGGTCAGGTATTGATCGACATTCCGAACGCCGCCCGCGTCGCTTCCATAATCCCTTCTGAAAGGGTTGGATGCGGGTGAATGGCCTCCATAATTTCGTGAGCTGTCGTCTCGAGCGTACGCGCCGTTACGACCTCCGCAATCAACTCGGTGGCATCATATCCAATAATATGGCAGCCAATCAGTTCGCCATACTTTTTATCGTAGATCACTTTCACGAAACCCTCAGGATGTCCCGCCGCGGACGCTTTACCCGATGCTGAAAACGGGAATTTGCCTACGTTGAGATCATATCCGGCTTCTTTAGCAGCTTCTTCTGTATATCCAACTGACGCGATTTGAGGTTGGCAATACGTGCAGCCAGGGATGTTTTTCTTGTCCATGGGATGCACGTCTTTACCGGCGATTTTTTCGACACAGAGTATGCCTTCATGGCTTGCTTTGTGTGCCAGCCACGGAGGCCCGGCTACATCACCGATGGCATAGATGCCCGAGACATTGGTCTGGTTGAATTCATTTACAACGATTGCTCCACGATCAGTTTTCACACCTACTTTCTCGAGCCCGAGATTTTCGATGTTTCCGACTACACCCACTGCAGAAAGGACTTGGTCGGTTTCGATAATTTCTTCTCCCTTCTTTGTTTTCACGTGTACCATCAGGGACTTGCCTTCCGATTCTACTTTTTCGACCGATGAGTCCGTTTTGATTTTGATCCCCATCTTCTTGAACCAGCGTGCCAGTTCCTTCGAAATATCTTTGTCTTCGACGGGCACGACTCGATCCATGAGTTCGATCAGGGTCACTTCTGTACCCATGTTGTGGTAGAAATATGCGAACTCCACGCCGATAGCGCCAGCACCGCAAATAACGAGTCTGTTCGGCTGATCCTTCTGAAGAAGTGCTTCGGTCGACGAAATGATATTCTTTCCGTCAATGGGAAGCGAGGGCAGTTCTTTCGGTCGGGCACCGGTAGCCAGAATAATGTGGTTCGCCTGAACAGACGTCGCCTCTCCGATGGCGTTGCCGTCCATGTCTGTAGATGGCTTGATGTCGATCTTGCCGCCCGCGGCGATAGTGCCATGCCCGAACAGTACATCAATCTTGTTCTTGCCCATCAAGTATTGAACGCCCTTATTCATCTTGTCGGCTACGCCGCGACTTCGGTCAATCACCTTTCCAAAATCAGCCGTCACTTTGCCACCGACGTTCAGGCCGTACGAATCAAAATGCCTCGCATACTCCATCATTTCGGCGCTTTTCAGGAGCGCCTTGGTTGGAATACACCCGATATTCAGGCAGACGCCGCCGAGTTTATCCTTTTCAACTACCGCTGTCTTAAGACCCAGTTGGGTGGCGCGTATTGCCGTCTCGTAGCCTCCAGGGCCCGTTCCGACGACAACTACATCATATTCCGGTATTGCCATGATTTAAATCATCTGCCGTGCCATGCACGAATTATCCAAAGCAAGCGAAAATACAGGACATCCTGCGCGGGTGCCATGCAGACGGGATGAAAACCAGCCGAGAGACTCTAGTGGGCCAGCCGGTGGGCGAGTAGTCGCAGGCCGGAAACCGAACCGGCTACTTTGAATACCGATCCTCAACGTCCTGCATTTTGCGGACGCGTCTTTCGTGCCGGCCCCCTTCGTATTCCGTCTCCAGGAAAGTGGAAATGATTCGCTTGCAAACTTCGATGCCCATCGAGCGACTTCCGAGCGTCAAGACGTTCGCATTGTTGTGGGCTCGGGCGTTCCAAGCAGCAAATTCGTTGTACGTACATGCCGCCCGGATTCCTCGAATCTTGTTGCAGACAATCGCCGAACCCACGCCGACTCCGTCAATCATGATCCCGACTCCTGCACGGTCTTCCGCAACCATTTTTCCTACAGCGTATGCAAAGTCAGGGAAGTCGCAACTCCGGTGCGAGTCCGTTCCGACGTCCACAACCTTCCAATCGAGGTCTTTGAGAAAGAGTGTGAGCGATTCCTTGTAATCGAATCCGCTATGATCGCTGCCGATCGCGATGACGCGCTCTGCAGCAGTTGGAGTAACGTGGACCAATGAACTCGGCACGTCTCCAAAAAGAATAGTAATACCGCGCTCACGCGCCGTGTCACGCGCGAGAGGGGAGAGTATGGCATCTTTTGGAACGGTGACCGATGTTTCTCCTGTCACCGCGGCATCCAAAATGAATGCTTCGTTTATAAGCTTTTTCCCGGCCATAAAACGAAGCTACAACCCGACCTGAGGCGATGCAAGCGGATCAGAATAAGGGGAAATCAGTCAGAATCGTCTGCGTAAAAGGATTCGACTAGCGAGATTTGAACCACTTTTCGGGGTCGACCGCCTTTCCATTATCGAAGATTCCGAAGAAAATCGACTGCCCTTTCGGTTCGGCGTCAGTACCCGATCGACCAATAATCTGCCCGGGTTCGATGGTATCTCCAGGAGACGCATAGAACAGAGACAGATTTCCGTAAAACGTCACGTAGTCGCCGTGCTCGATGAGTATAAAGCGACCGTACTCTGGCATCAGGTCAATGGTGCTTACGCGACCCGAGGAAACGGACTTGACTTCAGAGGACGCCTCGGCAGCGATCAGGACGTGCAAATTGTTTGTTCTCGTACCGTGTTCGGGATTGATTACCTCTCCGAATGGCTCTTTGATGCGTCCATCCACCGGCCACCGCAGTTGGCCTTTTTGAGCGCCGAATGTATTCGTCTCGGCCCTGTGCAAGGCGATGGTCGCTTCTGTACCTGAAAGTTCACGCCGCGATGTTTCGTCCGCGATCAGCACCCGAATGCGAGCATTTAATTGATCTGCAGACGATCGCTTCTCCGCGATCGACTTTGTGAGGTCGACTCGTTGACTCCGAATGCGGTCCACTTCGACTTCTCTGTTCTTCTTCGCCTTTGCGAGATCTCGTTGTTCTTTCTGCGTATCCGATAGAAGCACTTCGTTTCGCACAAGAAAACGCTGGAGCTGTGTCCGTCGCTCTATCAGGAGATCGGCCGTCGTACTGATGTCCTCGAGTCTCGACTGTCGGGTGTCGCTAAATCTGTGCAGATACTGAATCCGGACCAGCATTTCGTTGATAGAAGAAGCAGACAAGATGAGAGCCACATCGTGAAGCCGGCCGTACTGATACGCATTCGTCGCCCTGGCTCGATAGTCGTCCTTTAGTTGTTGAAGCTGACTCTCCAATGTGGTTATTGAACTGAACAATGAATCGCGTTCTTCCGTCATCGTACTAACGCGACGTCCATATGTCGTGACGAGTTCTTCTCGAATCTCGATCTGGCGCCCCAATGAATTGATTTTATTCCTTGACGCAGTTTCGCTTCGGTCGGCCGCGGCGAGGCGAGCCTCTTCCGATCGAATTTCATCCCGGAGCGTAGCGAGGCGAGTCTCTGTGGATTGGCGATCCTGTGTATCCTGAGCGAGAGAGGGGCCGGGGGCTACTATAGAAAGAAGAAGTCCGGCTAGCAGAGAGCTTCTTAGGGCAAACGATGTCCTGTTCATTATTCTCTGATCAAGATGCGCCGCGTATCGCTTTTCAGCCCAAGATCGAAAGACAGCGGCCCTGGAGTGGTATCGATTTTTCGAAGCACCATACTGAGTCGCGTATCCTCTTCCGGTCGAGAAACAATCATTCGAAGCGGCAACACGTGCTGGTTAATAGTCCTGAAATCAGTGTACCAGCGTTGTTCAATAACCATGCCTTCCAGGTTCTTGTGCTCGATATGAACGATTCTCCAGAGAACCGGATCGATGTCTATCCGAAGGGTTGAATCGGGCGACACCAAGTGATATCGGAGTGAATCCGCAGACAAATTCCATGCGATCGACGAATCTGGACGGATAAAATCGATGGCATCAGCGATAATATCCGTTCCGAAGATCGCACCCGGTAGTACGGCAGCGATCTCCTCATGGGTACCTGCAATGACTTCATTGTGAATCCGGTCGTAGACCCACGCACTATCGTGCGTCACGAGCACCCTTGCACCCTCGATACCGAGTGGAAAACGAATCCTGATGAGAAGGGAATCCCCCTCACGATAGCTGATTCTAGTTGAAAAACGACCGTTTTCATTCGGCGACGAGACCGCTACGGCCGTTTCGGCATACAATTCGTTAAACGCATCCGGGCTGGAAGGAAGCCGGTTCAGAATCTGTTCTACCGAGTGGTCCGGGAATCCCTCAGGGCGGTCAGAATAGACTGTCGTCGCAGGTTGAACGGATCCGCATGCGGAGCAAAGAAAACCGAAAACAAGTACCGAGTAGCGTGCTCGCTCCATCGAATAATTCCAAGTCAGTAGAGGCATTCCCGTCCATTCACGGCGATTCATGATTGTTTGATCCAAACCCGATGAGGAACGAAATCGTTCCTAAATCCCACATCGAAATTTGCCATGACAGCAGACCTCCTGATTGGAAAAATCCACCAGAGACATTCCTGAACCGGAAGATTTTTCCGCCCCCAGCATTATTCTACATGGCCTCTATTTGATCCAAAAGAGCATTTAGGACGACTTTCTGGCGTGGGTCCGTCACCAAAATCAGCAATTCTTTTATGGCATTCAGCGCAGATTCTGTTTGACCTACCGCAACGAGGGCTTCTGCTCTCCCGATCCTGAGCGGCGCATACCCTGGAAAAAGCAAAAGCCCTTGGTTGGCCGTTTCGAGAGCGAGCTGATTATCTCTGCCCGATAGGTACGCATCGATCGCTGCAAGCCACATCTCCAGTTCCTGGGGATAACGGGCTACGATTCGCGAATAAAGATCCGCAGCCTGAAGAGCGTCGCCGTCGGTGATCAACCTCTCGGCCAGTTCCTGTAACGCTTCCTTGTGAGTTGGATGCTCGGAAAGCCATTTTCTAAGTTGGTCGTCCGATGCCGCAGTTAGGCCGTCAGGTGTTAAAAGGTCGACGAGGATTCCGGGTGAAGCCGCGATCCGTTGATTCATAGACCTAATCTCTGCGAGAATGGCCTGTCCCTCATCCGTCCGGCCCATATGATGCAATACAGCGGCAAGAGACTCTCCCGCCTCCAGGTTATCGGGTTCGACAGCAAGTATTGATCTGAAAACAGACTCGGCCTTCTCCCAGAGGCTCTGTCGGACGTAAGATCCACCCAGCTCGATTCGGTGTGAAAGATTCGACGGCTCTAATTCTGAAAGCTGTGCGAGCGTCTGGTCCATCTCGGTCACGAGCCCGAGTTTTTCAAACGCGGCAACGCGCTCGGTAAGGATGCGCGCATCGGCGCCAACCATCTCTACAGCGACCGTTGTCGCCTTGAGTGCATCTTCAAAATGTTCAAGCCTGGAAAGCAGTCGAATCAGATCTAAATGAGAAGATGTATTCTTTTTACGTAACAGTGCAAGCTGCCGACGCGCGTTGAGCAGTGCCGAAAAATCTTCCGTGGCAGCGCTGAGCTCCGCGAACAATTCCCACAAAGTCGCATTTCGTTCGTCGTTATCGATGGCCTGTTGAATAAAAAAGGAGGCGGACGATAAGTCGCCGAGGCCCATCTTCGCTTTCACCATCGAAGAAAGAAGAGCCGAATCGTTCGGTCGGAGTTTCAGCGCTTCATTAAAAACCGATACGGCACCCTCATAATCTTCGAGGTACAATCGCGTAAGGCCCCGGATCAGGAGTTGCTCAACTCGAGAATCCTGAGCTTGATGGCCGCGATCTTGATCATCGAATGGCGCAGCGATTAATGCATCACCTACGACACCTTCAACAGCACTCGGTGCAGCCACAAGAGGTGAGGTCAAGAGCATCGACCAGACTCTGATACTTGCCAGAAATAGCGTGAAGGTCGACCACGAGAAATGCATCATCATTAAATCGGTCAAATCCTTGGTGTCAAAACGAGGCCTTCGTAGGCAGGTTTCGATAAGCGCTTGCCGATTACACCATTAAAGACGATTTTGGCCCGACAACCAGTGAGAATCCACCTGTAAACCTCACGTGTCGGATCGGAGACGATCGGATCGATTTCATGGGAGAGCAACACGTTCGACAGCGGCAAGACCCCGTTGCCATGCGCCGGTTTACGCGCCAGGTCATTAATGACGTGCGCGCGCTGGAGCACATGTTAGAGGAGGAGATGTTTGAAACCGATGTGCGACGAATTGGCGCGGAGCAGGAGCTCTTTCTTGTCGACGAACGGTATCAGCCGGCACCTATCGCGGAGGAGGTACTGGAACGTAATCAGGACCCCCGGCTCGTCAGTGAGTTGACCCGGTTCAATCTCGAGTTCAATCTTGACCCGTGTATATTCGAGGGGAAATGCCTGTCCGAGCTTCAAAGCCAGATCGAAGACGTGCTGAGCGACGTTCGGGATTTAGCGGCAGAGGATAAAGCCCACGTCGTCATAGCCGGAATTTTACCGACCATTCACGAGTACGATCTTCGAATCGAAAATATGGCACCGCATGCGCGCTATTTCGCGCTGAATGATGCCATCATGGCGCTGAAGGGGGGAGCGACTCAATACCAGATACGCGGGGTGGATGAGCTCTTTTTCCAGCACGAAAACATCATGGTAGAGGGGTGCAACACGAGCTTTCAAACCCACTTCCAGGTCACTCCCGACGAATTCGCCCACTTTTACAACATTGCCCAGCTGATCGCTGCTCCCGTGCTGGCGTCAGCGACGAATTCACCCATTTTATTCGGAAAGCGCCTCTGGAGCGAAACGCGAATCGCCCTCTTCCAACAGGCCGTCGATACACGGAGCAGCAATCTTTATTTGCGAGACATGAGTCCGAGAGTGCACTTCGGCTCCGAGTGGGTTGACTCATCGGTGACCGAATTGTACAAGGATGATATTGCGCGCTTCCGGGTTATCATGAGCAGCGACTTCGACGACTCGTTCGAAATTCTTCGGGGCGGTGGAGTGCCAAAGCTTTCGGCGCTTCAACTACATAATGGAACCGTGTACCGTTGGAACAGAGCCTGTTACGGAATTACAGACGGGAAGCCGCACTTGAGAATCGAGAACCGGATCTTGCCAGCAGGACCGAGCATCATAGACGAAGTAGCCAATGCGTCGTTTTGGTTTGGATTGGTGCTGGGGATAGCGAACAGGTACGACGATATCAAATCGCTACTCACGTTTGACGCAGCTAAAAACAACTTCGTGACCGTTGCCAGGCAGGGTATGGCCTCTGAAATAGAGTGGATTGACGGCAAACGCTGGCCGATTGCCAAACTCCTGAAGAAGGAATTGATTCCCATTTCCAAAGAGGGATTGTCAGACGCAGGCATCGATTCGACCGATATTGGAACGTATTTGGGTCTTCTGGAAGAGCGAGTGTCATCTCGAATGACGGGATCTCAGTGGCAATTGGATTCGCTGGCCCTCATGAAAGACGCGGGGAGTACACGTGCGGAACGACTTGATACTCTCGTCCTGAACATGCTGGCAAACCAGTTGGCGAAAAAGCCTGGACATACGTGGGAGCTCGCCCGCAAAGTCGATGAGTCTCTTTCGAGAGTTCCATCCTCTCGGGTTGAACATTTCATGTCGACCGATCTGTTTACGGTCCACGAAGATGAGCTGATCGATTTTGTAGCCGTACTTATGGATTGGCGGAGGATTCGGCATGTTCTGGTCGAAGATGAGAAACATCGTCTTGTCGGCCTGGTCACGAACCGAATGATTCTTCGGTTCTTGGCTACTCAACAGGCAGCTGGAGAGAAGGAAGATCGTCCCGTTAAAGACATCATGATTTCGGATCCGATCTCCATTACACCTCAAACTCCCACAAAAGACGCCATCAAGAAAATGAGAGAGAACGGAGTCGGAGCGCTCCCGGTCGTGCGCGGCGAACAGTTGGTCGGTATTGTGACCGAAACCGATTTTGGAAGAATTGCTGCTCGGTTAATCGACGATTCATTGGAAGATCACTAGTCGGTTTTTTTAAACACCCCCCATTTCACCTCAAGGAAATAGACATGCATCGTTTTAACGGATATCTAATTATTCTGGTTTTGTTCGCGTTCACGTCGATCCCGCTGTTTGGGCAAAAGTCGGCGATCATCGCGGGTCACTTGATCGATCCGGAATCGGGTACGGTTTCGGTGAATCAAATTATTCTGGTTGAACACAATCCCGACGATGGATCAAGTGAAATTCTCGCCATCGGATCTGATGTGGATATTCCAAGTGACGCCGAAGTCATCGATCTTTCGGATCAGTGGGTCTTGCCCGGACTAGTCGATGCCCACGACCACCTTGGCATTACGTACAAGGAGGATCCAGAGAGCTCGTACTACTACTTCACGGTGATCATGGACTCCACGCCGCTCAGGGCGATTCAATCTTTCTCGACCGGTTATCAGAAGCTGGCGTCTGGATTCACCATCGTTCGAGATCTAGGAAATAACGGGCTTTACGCCGATACCGCACTACGACATGCGATCGAAATGGGTTGGGTGCCCGGTCCGACCATGATCAATTCCGGGATCATCATCGGAGCTTTTGGCGGTCAGTTTCACGAGATACCAGAACGCGAAGACACCGTGTATCCGGAGTACATGAACGCCGACACGGATGATGAGATCGTAAAAGCGATCCGCCGGAATATTCATTACGGAGCAAAAGTCATCAAGGTATGCGTGGATTGCCAGGCGTATCCCTACACCGTCGAGCAACTCAAGCTCTTTGTGAGTGAAGCTGCGAATGCGGGGCAGAAGGTTTCGGGACACGTACAAACGCGAGAGGGAGCGCGTCGGGCCATCGTTGCCGGCTTGTGGTCGCTGGATCACGACGGTGCCCTTGACCCAGAATTGCATAAAATGATGGCGGCGAAAGGCATATTCAGGGCCGGGACCGAAACTCCCAAGGCAGACTGGTCCCGAGGAGTTAATGACGAGCGTTGGGAGCGTCGAAAAGCCATGCTCAAGGATGCTTTCGACCAGGGCGTTCCGCTGGTCTACTCGACAGACGCCGATTATTACATCCCGGGAATGAACCGGGGCGAGCTCACGATCGAATTCATAAAAACGTGGAAAGAAGCCGGAATACCTGCTCCGGACATTCTTCGTGCGATGACCACAAACGGATATCTGATTAGCGAGACGGAGAACGAACGCGGTCCGATCAAGGTGGGCTTCGCAGCGGACATCATTGCGACTTCAGAAAATCCTCTGGACGATATCGACGCGCTTCGCGACGTTCAGTTCGTCATGAAAAACGGGAGGGTGTTCAAGCTGGGAGGGGTTGTGGAATCACTCGGATTTTTCCACAACGGACCGAGGTATGGCTGGCGCGTACGGTAATGGGTTTTAAAAGTCGATTGCAACGCCCGCTAACAGAATGAGGCCTTCGCCAACCTTGTCTCCGTCCGTATAAGCGTTGATTTCAGCGCCGAGGGCAAGACTGAATTCCAGGGCTACTGGAAGCT
>SMXL01000073.1 GCA_004356385.1 Bacteroidota bacterium | reverse complement strand
TTTGTCGACGAAAGAAACTGACACATTTTAACGACTATCTGGCTCAAGGGATTCAGAATTGCTGCTGAACGGTTACTAGGGGTTCTCAGCGCATTTTCAGGCAGGTGATTTTCATAACCAGTTTGATTGTATCAGAACGATTCTGAATGAAGCGTATTTGAGGATCTGTCGAAAAATCGACATCGCTGAATGGAAATCGAATTCCTCTCCGTTCCGTTGTTGTCAATGGAAGGAAGCGACCGTATTTTCATGTCGCAATCAATCACTGGTTCTGTTCTGCGGACAGTCGGCGCATTTCTCGGCCATTCTGAGCATTTTCAGTACAATGCTCAGTAATAAGCCTCTGAACGCAGTTTCAAACGGTAAATTATTGAACCGGAAAGGGCCGGTACACTCGCTTGCTCGTTATTTGCTCTGCAACCGCATTCAACGGTGGCCTTAAATAGGCTTTAGATACCTTCTCAGGGTTCCTGGGGAGGTTTTTTTTTGCCAGTGCGGTACAGCATTTGCGGACAAAAAGCTCAGGTACAGTGTAGTTCGATTTAGAAAAGACGTATGATTCAAGTACTCAGTAAATATAAGGATACGTGCAAGCTTGCACTTGCCGATGGCACGGTCGTGACGGGTGTCGCGATTGGAAAAAGAGGCGAGATAGGGGGAGAATTGTGCTTTAATACAAGCATGACGGGCTATCAGGAGATCATGACTGATCCTTCCTATCACGGTCAAATCATGATGATGACGTATCCGCATATCGGCAATTATGGGGCGTCTGAAGCCGATATGGAGGCTCTCGAACCCATGATCGCGGGACTCGTAGTTCGAGCGTTTTCGCATCAGTATTCGAATCGGATGGCTGATTCATCTTTGGACGCGTTCATGCGCACTAACAACGTAGTGGGAATCTCGAACGTGGACACACGGACACTCGTACGCCATATTCGGGCGAAAGGAGTCATGAATGCGGTGATATCGTCTACCGATTTGGATGACGAATCGCTGATCGAAAAAGCCAAGGGCTGGCCTTCCATGGAAGGATTGGAGTTGGCGTCCGCGGTTACGACTGAAAGCGCGTACAATTTTGCAGAGGGAGATGGCCCGAGAATAGCCGTCTTCGATTTTGGGGTGAAGCTGAATATTCTTCGATCCTTCGCGGCCAATGATTGCTTTGTTCGCGTTTTCCCGGCGTCGACCTCACTCAACGATGCGCTTGAGTGGAATCCAGACGGCCTCTTTTTCTCAAACGGCCCCGGCGATCCAAGATCGATGCCGGATTCGATTGAAACCGTTCGAGAAGCAATGGCGCTTGATTTACCATTATTTGGAATTTGTCTCGGGCATCAGTTGATGGCGCTCGCCTCCGGACTCAAAGTATACAAGATGTTGGTGGGTCATAGAGGTTCTAACCATCCTGTCAAAAACCTCATCACGTCACGAGTGGAAGTCTCGACCCAGAATCACGGATTTGCTGTGGACGCGGAGTCCGTTCGACCGAGGATAGCAGAGATGACCCATGTCAATCTGAACGACGGGACGCTCGAAGGCCTCGCGTTCAAGACATGTCGAGCCTTTTCGGTACAGTATCACCCGGAGGCATCACCTGGTCCGCATGACAGTCACTATCTCTTTCAGCAATTTCTTTCAGAAATTGCATCGCCGGGTGCTCACGTAGAACAGTCATCGGCGGTCGTTGCCGCCAAATAGAAGGCCCTTCATTTCCATCGTCTCCCCATGCCAAAAAGAACAGACATCAAGAAAATCCTCCTGATCGGTTCAGGGCCTATCATTATTGGACAGGCCTGCGAATTCGATTATTCGGGAAGCCAGGCAGCCAGATCCTTGCGCGCGGAAGGATACGAGGTCGTGTTGGTCAATTCGAATCCAGCCACGATCATGACTGATCCTGTGACGGCGGATAAGATTTATCTGAGGGAGCTGACTCCTGAGTCCATCAAACAAATTGTTGAGGAAGAGAACCCAGACGCGGTACTTCCAACCATGGGTGGACAAACGGCTCTAAATCTCGCCGATCAACTTCATCAGGAGGGCTTTTGGGACGCACAAAACGTCGAGGTCATCGGCGTCGACATCGATGCGATCCGCATTACGGAAGATCGACAACTGTTTCGCGAGTTGATGGAGTCGATCGGCATCGATCAGGCTCGAAGCAGCGTGGCAAAGAGCCTGCTTGAGGCCAAAGAAATCACACAGGAGTTGGGCGGGATTCCGATTGTAATCCGACCCTCATTCACGCTCGGCGGGACCGGCAGCGGGATTGTCTGGGAGCCGGAGGAATTCGACCGCAAAGTGATGCGCGGTCTTGAACTTTCCCCCATCCACGAGATTCTGGTTGAAGAGTGCGTTTTCGGATGGAAGGAATTTGAGCTGGAACTGCTCCGGGATTCCAACGACAACGTCATCATTATTTGCTCAATCGAGAACGTGGATCCAATGGGCGTTCACACGGGTGACTCGGTGACGGTCGTGCCTGCACAAACGCTCACAGACAAGCAGTTTCAGACGATGCGTGACGCCGCGATCAAAATGATGAGGTCCATTGGCACGTTTGCTGGTGGATGCAACGTCCAGTTTGCTGTAGATCCGGCGACTGGGCGAATGATCGCCATCGAAATCAACCCACGCGTTTCCCGGTCATCGGCTCTGGCATCGAAAGCAACGGGTTATCCGATAGCAAAAGTAGCGGCAAAACTGGCTATTGGATATACGCTAGATGAGCTAACCAACGACGTTACCGGAACGACGTCGGCCTGCTTCGAACCGGCCATTGACTACGTCGTCACCAAGATTCCCCGATTCAACTTTGAAAAATTTGAGGGAGTTGATGAGGAGTTGACAACGCAGATGAAGTCGGTCGGCGAAGTAATGGCCATCGGGCGGAGTTTTCCCGAAAGTTTACAGAAAGCTTGGCAGAGCCTTGAAAATGGATATGCTGGATTGGGTGCGGACCGAGATGAATCGCCACGAGGAGAAATTCGGGACCGCCTGAAAAAGCCCTATTGGGATCGCACTTTACAGATTCGGAACGCCTTCAAGATGGGCGCCTCGGTCGAAGAGATCGCTGACATTTCCAAGACCGACCCGTGGTTTCTATATCAGATTCAAGAGCTCGTACAACTAGAAGAGGAAATTCGTACGCAATCTCTGGAGCGAATGGAACCAGACTTCATGCGTTTGATCAAGCGTTATGGTTTTTCGGACATACAAATCGCCTATTTGGTGATGGAAGATGTCAATGAGGAGGAGGTTCGCTCGAAGCGGCTGGAACTGGGCGTCAAGCCTACCTTCCAACAGGTTGACACCTGTGCAGGCGAATTTCCGGCCCAAACACCGTACTTCTACTCGTCTTACGAATCTTCGTGTGAAAGCGAAGTTTCGAAAAAGAAAAAAGTGATCATCCTCGGCAGCGGTCCGAACCGAATCGGACAGGGTATCGAGTTCGACTACTCGTGCGTGCACGGCGTGCTGGCGTCAAAGGAGATGGGGTATGAGGCCATTATGATCAACTGCAATCCCGAGACGGTCTCGACGGATTTTGATGTCGCCGACAAGCTGTATTTCGAGCCCGTTTTTTGGGAAAAGGTTCGAGATGTTATTGAACACGAGAAACCGGTGGGAGTCATTGTTCAGCTCGGTGGCCAGACTGCTCTCAAACTTTCTCGACAAGTTGAAGCAATAGGCGTTCCCATTATAGGCACATCGGCCGATAACATGGATCTTGCCGAAAATCGGGGCCGATTCTCGGAGATTCTCAAAGAGCTTGAAATTCCCTATCCACCGTACGGAATGGCAAGCACGGTGCACGAGGCGGTCGAAGCTGCCGAAAGGATCGGATATCCTGTCCTGGTTCGTCCGAGTTACGTTCTTGGCGGTCAAGGCATGCGTATCGCAATCAATAAGGAAGAAGTAGAGAGCTGTCTGCTGGAAATCTGGAGGCAGATGCCGGACAATTCGGTTCTTCTCGACCTGTTTCTGGAAGATGGAATTGAGCTGGACGTGGATGCGATTCGCGACGGCGACGAAGTTTGGATTGCCGGAATCATGCAGCATATCGAACCTGCCGGGGTTCATTCGGGCGACTCGACCGCGGTGTTACCTCCGTATTCTCTCTCTGATGTAGTCCTGAACTCCGTAAGACGGTACGTAAAGGAGATCGCAGATCGCCTGGACGTGATTGGACTCGTGAATGTTCAGCTCGTTATTAAGGATGAGAACGTGTACGTAATTGAAGCAAATCCAAGGGCTTCGCGGACGGTGCCGTTTGTTGCCAAAGCAACTGGCATTCCCATAGCAAATATCGCAACAAGAATCATGTTGGGGGAGAAAATCGCAGAGTTTCGCGAGAGGGGAGACCTTGAATCCACGCTCGTTGGATATGCCCTCAAGGAGCCAGTTTTCTCATGGGACAAATTCCCCGAAGTGCCCAAGGAGCTGGGGCCTGAGATGAAGTCTACGGGCGAGTCCATCGCTTTTATTGATGAACTCACGGACGAACACTTCAGCCGCCCCTATGAGATGAGGAACTTATATCTCTCGAGATAGAGATGTCGTATTCACTGACCGAAGGGAGGTAAATGCGCAACTTCTATCTACCCACGTAACCGTCTAATCCAGCTCCATTAACAGGTTTTCCACTCCTAGAAAGAGTTCGTCGTCAATCGCATTTTTGATATAATCGATGTCAGTCGTGGCCGGATATCCGTGTTCGGAATAATCAACCGAAATTCGATCCGCATCTCCAGAATACGCTTCCTGGATCACATCGAAGAGTCCATCAATTGTCGGGAAAATGTCCCAATCCTCTCTTGGAACACCCTCTAGATCGTCCCACGGGGGGACGATATGTACAATTTCGTTCTCCACGACGAACAGTTGGAACTCCCCTGCATAGGCACAGAAACAGCCTCGGGTTAGGACGAATGAATACGTCCCGCTGTTATAGGTCTGCCAGATTCTTCGCTGTCTGGAAAGCTCGTCGAGCTCTCTGGAATCTCCGCCTCCGAACAGTTCACAACCCGCAACAGAGACGAAAATCAATAACGCCAATATGGCCAACAAAGGGCGCACAACTCTGGTTGACTGCATCATGTTCTCCCTCCATGATCCGATTCCGATGATTGAATAACCCTCGAAAATCGATAATTTGCGGGCCTTCGTCAATGCAATTCCAAATGGACGGGCAAGCAGTCAATTCCAGGCGCATTCACGTCAGTGAAATGAACTCTGGTTTACCAATTTCGACGTTTCCACGCGCAGAAATCGTATCGAGCCATACCATTTCGAGATCACTAACCGTAAGCGCGTCGAATGCACGTTCTACGCGGATATAGTTATCTGTGAATCCCAACTGATAACCGCTTTTGTCAGAATGCTCCCATAGGACTGCTCGATCAGTGCCCAGATTCTCGGCGTAAAATGCAGTTCTTTTTCTTTCCGAAAAAAGTCGTAGGGCGGCATTTCGATTACTTCGCACTGACTTGGGTACTGAGAATTTGGTTTCAATCGAAGTTGCCGAAGAAAGCGGTCTTTCCGAATACGAAAAAACGTGCAAATACGAAACGGGTAGATCCATTAAGAAATCATGTGTGTTTTGAAAATGAACGTCTGTTTCACCGGGAAATCCGACGATCACGTCGACTCCGATACACGCATGGGGCATGGTAGCTTTTATTCTTCGAACTCGGTCTCGGTACCGGTCACTCCGATACCGTCTCTTCATTTTTCCAAGGATCTCATCGTCCCCGCTTTGCAGTGGCATGTGAAAGTGAGGCATAAACCGATCAGATCCGGCTACAAAATCGATGATGTCGTCTGTCAGCAGATTGGGCTCGATAGAAGAAATCCGGAATCGCTCGATGCTTTCCACTTCGTCGAGTGCGGCAATTAAATCCATGAACTTCTCTTCGGTGTCCGCTCCAAACAAACCGATGTTTACGCCGCTTATCACTATTTCTTTGTATCCAGCATCCCCAATTTCGTGGGCCTGTCGGACTATGTCAGCGATCGCTGCCGATCTGCTTTTCCCTCGCGCAAATGGTATCGTGCAAAACGAACACACGTAGTCGCATCCGTCCTGCACCTTTAGAAAAGCTCGAGTTCGATTTCCGGAGGCGTAGGCAGGGCCGAATGCGTTGATGTCATCAATGCACGAAACAGACACCTGGGTTTCTTCATTTTTATTGAACGCGTCAATGTATTTAAAGAGCTGAAGTTTTTCGTTGGCACCCAAGACTGCATCGACGCCTGGGATCGCTGCTATTTCATCGGGCTGCAACTGTGCGTAGCATCCCGTTACCACGACGAACGTTTCCGAGTTGGATCGAATCGCCCGGCGAACAACTTGTCTACACTTCCTGTCGGCTTCTTCGGTAACGGTACAGGTGTTGATCACCGTTACATCGGCGGGAGAGCCGAACGGTACGATATCGTAGTGTCGATCCTGAAATTGCCTTTCCAGCGTGCCCGATTCTGCAAAATTGAGCTTGCACCCCAGTGTATGGATCGAGACAGTTGGCATGTCAGGTCGTACCGATGGAGGGCTGGAGGCTTTTTTAGAGAGAGCAGACAGAATAGGGGAAGAATGCGACTCTGCAACGAAACAGCTATTTTGGAGTTTCAATTCTGCATTTCCCACCATTCAACACTTCAACACATTG
>SMXL01000072.1 GCA_004356385.1 Bacteroidota bacterium | reverse complement strand
TGCGAACCAGGCGATGTCTCTTCCTGCCAGGAAGTAATCTTCTGACGTCTTCTGCTTCCGTGAGGACCACCATACGATGCCCGTCAGCACGAGGAAATACGCGCCAATCAGCACCCAATCAATGGTAGTCAGCACGGGTCTTCCGTCTCAGTTCAGATTCTCTTGTGCTCTCCATGCCGACTCCTGCTCTGAAACAAGGTAATCGTGAATGGCCCCGGCGTCTTCCGCGGTAAGGATATCAGACCAATTGGCCATTCCATTCGGCTCATACAATCCTTCGAGAAGAATCTGATTGAATAACCCGTGCGTGTTGGATGCCATTCGGATGAGGCTCGGGAAGAGGGACATTCGCTCACCTCCAATTCCACCGTGACAGACCGCGCAATATTTACCGTATAGCTGCCCGCCGTCCTCAATTGATTCGACTGTGGTTGATCTTACCGGCGGCTCCGTAATGGGAGGAATGATTCGTTTCGGAGGAAGAGGTACGTCGGTTCCGTTCAGCTTGAACGCCAGGATGCGTCCGTAATTCTCGTATGTGGCCGCAGCATTTTCCTCGACAAAGTAATCCAACAATGCGCCGCCGAAGCCAGCCATTACCGCCACATATTGCTCACCGTCAATAACGTATGTAATCGGCGCGGCCATAATGCCGGTGCCGGTCGGTATCTGGTGAAGAATTTCACCCGTATCCGCTCGGTGGGCTACAAAATTTCCGTTCGCATTTCCCTGGAAAACAAGATTGCCTCCAGTCGAAAGGACACCGCCGTTTCCAACACCCGACAGCTTTACACTCCATATTTCCTCTTGGGTAACCGGATCCCGGGCGATCAGCAGATCGGACTTTAGCGAATCCGCCAGATAGTAGATTCCGACATTCCACTCACCGGGTTTAAAGGAGTATTCGTCATACGAGGTATAGAGCATGCCGGCATCTGTCGCCGGGATATACACGAGCTCCGTGTCGGGGCTGTAACTCATCTGCTGCCAACTATGTGCGCCGATATCCCACGGAAACACCCATTTCGGTTCGTCTTCGTAATTCCCTTGCTCTGTGAGCACCGGTCTGCCCGAGTCCAAGTCGATGTGAGTGGCCCACGTGACCCGGACGAAATTATCGGCCGTGAGTAGCTCGCCCGTTTCGCGGTCCAGCACGTACAGGAATCCATTTTTTGGTGCGACCATCAAAACCTGTCTCGACGATCCGTCGATTTCCAGGTCAGCGAGCACCAGATTCTGCGTGACCGTGTAGTCCCAGATCTCTCCCGGCGTGGTCTGATAGTACCAGACCAATGCGCCGGTATCCGGGTTGATTGCAAGAACGGAAGCGAGAAATAGATTGTCACCCCCCGACGGGCTCCGAAACCAGATCGGGTACGGTGTAGAATTCCCGGTACCGATGTAAAGCAGATTCAGGTGTGGGTCGTACGCAAACTGTCCCCAGGCGGTGCCTCCTCCTCCCGATTCCCAGTCCGAATCAGGATCCCAGGTCTCGGCGGCCATTTCCATTTCGGGATGCTCATATCCATTATCAGGATCTCCCGGGACCATAAAAAATCGCCACTCTTCCGCGCCTGTGGTTAAATCGTAGGCCGTGATGTATCCACGGACGCCGAAATCGGCTCCGCTGTTGCCGATCACGACGATATTCCCGGCGATTTGCGGAGCTCCCGTGATGCTGTAGCCGCGAGTCCGGTCAGTAAGCGTGTCGACCCGCCAGAGGACGAGTCCGCTTCTCGCATCGAGGGCTACCAGATATCCGTCAAATGTGGCTACGTATACGCGACCTTTCCACACCTGTACACCCCGATTTACAATGTCGCAACACTCTGCGCGGGCGAACGACCCGTCCACTTGAGGATCGTACGTCCAGACTTCTTCACCCGTCCTTGCGTCCAGTGCGTAGACAATGCTCCAGGCGCCGGACGTGTACATGATTCCATCCACGACAATCGGGATCGCTTCCAGTCCTCTGTTGACCCGTCCTCTTGGAGTGCGAGCGTCATATTCCCAGGCCAGACCGAGGTCGTGCACGTTATCCGTATTGATCAGATCAGCAGGCGAATAATGTTGCTGCTGAAAATCGCGGCCGAGCGACATCCAGTTTTCCAGTTCATTGTCGGCGTTCAGGAGTCGTTCTGAGTCAATCCAGCCCGGGTCTCCCGGGCCGGGCTCGCTCGAACCGCAGCCTGCGATGAGGGTGACAAATGCGAATACCGTAAGTACGGTAGCGAGAAACGCGCGTTTTTTGTCGTTCATGATCGTTTGGAGTCGTTTCGGATCACCCAGGATCGGTCGAAATCAGGTGGGAAGGGGAGTATACGATTACTCCTCCTTTTTTAGATCTATGTATAGTGTATGCGTCCGAAGTTTGGTCGCTACATCGAGGGCCCGCTTTATTCTGGTTTCCGTTCGTTTGGCACTCTCCACATGGTAGTTCAACCCGCGTCGATGGCTGGGCACCAGGGAAGCGAACCGCGTTGCCGCTTCCTGATCCTGTTCCAGAGCGACCTTGAGTTCGTCGCATATCTCGATCCGGTCGGGCTCGGGGTCCGGGACGATCGTAACCATCACGGTGTCACCGAAATTCGCTCCAATGTCTCTCAGGATGGTTCGGCCGAGCATCAAATATTTTTCGCCATCCTTCCTGCCCTGTATTCCCCGACTCAGCGTGTGGCCGTTGAGTGTCGCCAAAACCCGACGAACACCAGCGCCTTTTAGTGCATCCGCCATTTCCATCGGGATGGGCACGTAGTGCTGTTTCATTCCCGTTTCCAGTCTCAGAACCGGCGCCGCAAAGTGATATTCCAATTCAATGTCCGACATACACTCGAATATTCCTTCGTTTGCGGATCATGCGATCAGTGATTCGGGTTATTCATTCGACCAAGAAGAACTGATGAGGAGAATACCATGGCCGACATTTATCACGATTTTCAGATTAACGCAACACCTGAAAAGGTGTTTGAAGGGATCGCGTCCCCCGAGGGCGTGAGTGCTTGGTGGTCCCTATCGACGGTTGGAAAACCGAACGAAGGAGAAGTATACGATCTGGACTTTGGACCGGGTTACCAGTGGAAAGCCAAGGTCACGTATTCGGTTCGTCCATCTGAGTTTGAATGGGAGATGATCGAAGCCGATGACGACTGGCGCGGAACCCGGATCGGTTTTCGTCTTGAGGCAGACGGTGAAAAGACAAGTGTGCGATTTCATCACAAAGGATGGCCCCACGAAAACGATCACTATCGAATCTCCTGCTACTGCTGGGCAATGTACCTGCGCATCCTGAAGCGGCACGTGGAGCATGGAGAGTTCGTTCCCTACGAGGATCGACTCAACGTCTGACACACCTTCACTCTTTCACTCGTTCCAGTGAGAATGCGGCCGGCATATTCTCCCCATCTTGTCTCCAGATCCAGAGCTGCCTCAAATGAGACGAATCGTCGAAGTCAAATCGGAGTCCATGCATGTGTCCCTCGCTTTCTGACTCGAGTCCAGTTACGTCGATCATCGAGAATTCGATCGCTCCAGGTGTCGTGACGTTGGCCTTCATGCGCGGCTGATTTCCCACCGAACAGTAGTGTGTCATCATCAGCTCATCGTTGTCGAGATGAAAAATGCTGACCATGCTGGGCTCACCTTTTGGGACTCGGGTTTCAACGACGGCGTGTCCGCCCGATACCAATTCGTAGGAAACATCCACGGTCAAGCCACCCGGACCTTGTCCCGTCCATTCGCCTACGAGTGATTTCAGTTTCTCAAATCCATCTTCCGCTGAGTCTTGCGCATTCGCGGGTGCCAAAAAAAGGATAAGTAACACGAGGTAGCTGGAGATTTTGCACATCGATTCTTCCACTAAGCTGGGACGTTCGTTACTTGGATGAGATCTATCGGGTGGTCTTCTTCAATTTCATCCAAGAGAAGTTCGGATTAATTCAGTTCCGAGGAATGTACTCAAATACCGCTTTCAGAAACAAACAAACACTGCTAAGTACCGGAAAACGCCTCTCTCGTGAGTTCAAAACGGACAACGCCCTCCTCAAATCCGTCACCGATATACTCGAATCCCGCCTTTCGCAAGACTCCGATCGAAGGCTCGAGGAAGGGGAGAGTCTCGGCAATGACTCGGTTTACCGACGCATTCAGGAAGGCGTTCCGAACCAGACCGAGCGTGGTCTCAGTCGCATACCCATTCCGTTGGTGATCTCCCACGATTCCGTATCCGATTTCAACGACACCGTTCGTCGGAGAGCCCTTGTAGCCTGCCCCGCCAACCAGCAATCGGGGTTCGCCTAAGGCGCAGAGGCAAACGAAGTACATCAACCATTCCGATTGACTTTCGTCCTCGGCGAGTCGATCGATCGTGAACTGAAGGGCGTCGTTATCGAGTAGATCAGGTGGCCAGGACGCGGGGACTTCGAATCCGAGGGAGGATTGCAGAGCACGATTTCCCTTTTTGGCTGCCTCAAAATGTTCAACCGTCGCAGGTAGAAGGACGAGCCTTTCAGTTCGGATCATATTCGTTTTCAACGGATCTCTTTTCCGCATTCCAGGTCAGTCCGATGAGAAGGATAGCCATAACGCAAGCCGCCGCGATCAGGGTAAATCCCGCGTCCCAGCCGTAAGCATCTACGAGTGCGCCGATGGCAATATTGGCACTTACGGCGCCTCCTACATATCCGAAAAGTCCTGTGAACCCGGCCGCAGTACCCGCCGCTTTTTTGGGAGCAAGATCAAGCGCATGAACGCCGATCAACATAACCGGGCCGTAAATCAGAAATCCAATCGAAATCAACATGGCGACGTCGATGCCCGGATTGCCGACGGGATTCAGCCAATAGATCACTACACAAATCAGTGTCAATATGAGATAAATAATGCTGACGGGAGCACGTCGTCCAGCAAATATTTTGTCTGACATCCACCCGGCAAGCAAGGTGCCTGGAATGCCAGCCCACTCGTAAAGGGCGTAGGCCCAGCCGGAGTCTTGAAACGAAAAATTTTTAACCTCGCTTAAATATGTGGGCGCCCAATCAAGAACCCCGTACCGGACCAAATAAACGAAAGCATTCGCCACGGCGATTGCCCAAAGCAGCTTATTGTTGAGGACTGACTGAAAGAAAATCTCTCTGGTTGTGAACTCTTGTTCGTGCGATTTTTCGTATTTGAAGGCCCTCGGATAGTCATTTTTATATTCTTCGATACTCGGAAGGCCCTCGGATTGCGGCGTATCCCGAACCATAATCCATATGAAAACGGTTACAACGAGGGCGAAAAGGCCGTGCAGGTACAGCACCGCATGCCAATCCACAAAAATCGCTATCGCCAGGATTGCGATGGGACCGACTAGGCCGCCCCCCACGTTGTGGGCAACGTTCCAGATCGCCATTTTGGTTCCCCGCTCACTAGCTGAAAACCAGTGTACCATGGTCCGACCGCTGGGCGGCCAACCCATCCCCTGAAACCACCCATTGGCCATCAGCAGCACGAACATGATTCCAACTGAGCTCGTTGCCAGAGGTACCGTGCCCATGAGAATCATGATAACCGCGCTCACTAGAAGCCCTGTCGTCATAAATGCCCGTGCGCTGCTGCGATCAGACACGCTTCCCATCAGAAATTTTGACAGGCCGTAGGCGATTGCAACCCCGGAAAGGGCAAATCCGAGCTCGGTCTTCGAGAACCCTTCCTCGATCAGGTAGGGCATGGCCAGCGTAAAATTTTTCCGGACCAGGTAGTACCCGGCGTAGCCCACAAAAATGCCTAGAAAAACGCGCAGTCGGAGGCTTGAAAACGTGGACTCGATACGTTCGTCCGGCAAGCGCTCCCGGGGTTTAGGTGGCTTGAAGAGTCCGATCATCTGGCTTGTCGCAGTATTGAGTTACTCAGAAAGCGTCGCCAGAAACGCGACACCCCTGTCCGGATAATCAGTGATGAATCCATCCACACCGGCGTCGATCAGTTCCTTCATTCTTTCCCCTTCGTTTACGGTCCAGGGAATCACTTTTATATCCATGCGATGAACCTCTTCTACGAGGGTCTTGTCAACGAGGCGATGGTGAGGACTGTAAATGTCAGGCGCGAAACTGAGCCGGTCGAGGTTCTTGCTGAAACCGATGTCGTTGTCGACGAGGAACACGAGTGAAATGGTCGGATCGATCGTCTTCACGACCTCCAGAGCTCTTGGATCGAAGGACTGGATCGAGGTGAACGACAGAATATCCTGCTCATTCAACACGTCAACCAAAAGTTGAGCATACTCCGTTACGGTTGAATAATAGACGCCGTCCCTTTCGGGAGTCGACTTGATTTCAATATTGTAATAAACGCGCCGACCCTCTTCTGAAATTACGTGCGCTTCGACTGTTCGGATAACATCTGTCAAGAGGGGTTTGGCGACGTTAATGACCCGCTGCTCCGGAAAGCCCGTATTCCCGCGACTTCCGCAATCGAATCTTTCGATCTGGTCATAGGACATCTCAAAGATTTTAAGATCCCTTTCTTCGTCTTCGTTGACTGGACGTCCGTCCGGGTGCGAGCAGATTTGGGACGAAAACCATGGTTCGTGAGAGACAACGACCTCACCGTCACCTCCGATGACTGCATCGAGTTCCAGCGTAGTGACTCCCAATTCGAGCGCACGGATAAACCCCGGAATAGTATTCTCTGGTGCGAGTCCTCGTGCGCCTCGGTGACCTTGCAAATCGAAATGAGTACGGGTCCCGGTGTCTGTTGGTGATGCGCATCCCGCTAATACTGAAATAAAGATGGTACATAGGATAACCGGTATTCCACGTTGATTCACACTTCTGATCTCAGGACCATCAAGCGATACGAATCGACGAATTTGCTTAGCGGTGTCGATGGTGGTTTTTCTCAAGGCAAATCACAGTTGTTTCCTAATTCCGTTACGTATATACGTCGTTAGAATGGTCGTATGGTTGGAGCAGTCCTCTTTAACTAGCCCGTTTTGAAGCGCGATTCACACCGAACATACAAAGACCCTCGCGATAAAGAATTCGGACATAGGACCCGTACGGGCAATCGAGATTAGTCATTCAGGATTCACCACACAACGGTGCCGAATGGGGCCGAGTTGATCAAGGCCGTCCTGCACAAGGCCGTGTCGAAAAGGCCCGAGACAAATAAATGCCCCGACCGAGTTATCGGACGGGGCACTTACCCGAACAGCGCGTGTAGCGCTAGTTCCGATGAGTTCGGGTTTTACTACCGATCTTGAGCCGTGGTTGAGTCTGACGGTACCGCAATCGCCGAGGATGAATCGATGGCGGCTACGGCGATCGGTACCTCGCGAGCAATTGATTCGTCGCTCCAGGAATCAATTTCCTCAACAAAATCCTGAGCCATTGCCAGCATGTCCACCGTGGTCAGCCCGATATCCTGATCGACAGTCTGAACTCGGGAAAGGTTGGCGATTGCCTTCGTGTATGATGCATCAACTTCAAGCGCCGACGCATAAGCGGTTTCCGCATCCCGAAACTGCCCTGTGTGCTCGAGGGCCATTCCGAGGTTGTTGAAAAAAACCGCAACGTCTGGATTTAGCTCGACAGCGCGTGCCAGCGGCGAGATCGCAAGTTCATGAAATCCCTCGTCTATAAGCACCAGAGCCAGATTATTCATGGACCAGGCATCCCGGTTGTCGATCCGAATAGCATCTCTATACGCATCTGCGGCTTCAGTAAGTTGACTGAGCGCATGCAGCGCTCGTCCTTTCAGCCGGTGAACGTCAGGAACGGAGCCATCAATTTCCCTGGCCTTGTCGATCACGTCGAGAGCCTCGTCGGCTCTCTCTGTGCTGAGAAAAACACGAGCCAGGTTGAGGAGACTTTTCTGATGCTTCGGATCCAGTTCGAGCGCGGCTTCAAACGCATTTTGAGACATTTCGAATGCACCGACTTTAAACGCCGAGAGCCCCAGCATGTACGGTCCCCACGGATTCTCGGGCTTCTGTTCCGAGTACAGACTGAATAGTTTGACAGCATCGGAATAGCTGCCGTTTTTGTATGCGGTTTCTGCTTCTGCGTACGTCACGAGCCTTGGCTCAGTTGGCGCGGTCACGACTACCCTTGTCGCCGGTTCGATTTCAGGTGCCACCGATGCGACCGGGTCCGGTGCGGAATCACCCGGTCCTGACACTTCGGTTTCGCTCCTACACCCCACGAAGAGACTAAATAGCAGGAAGACAAATAGAGTAAAAGAAATTCCGGCAACAAGGCTGACTGATGAACTGATTCTTGAATGCATGGCGACCCTCCCAATAAGATCTAGGCCATTTGGCCTTATGAATGCTGATTAACAGACATATGACCAGGCAACCGGCGATCAGTTGTCGTACGAAATGAAAGAAAGTGCGGAAATCTCCCTAAAGGCCCCAGAAAGGACACATATATCGCTTCACTTGTACTCGCTTCTCATATAGGCTACAGACCGTTCAACCAGTTCATTCAAGACAGAAAGATCGATATCGTCGATTCGTTTCAGGAATAAACAGCCCTTTCCGATCCGGTATTTTCCAAGCTTTTGCATCAGGTCGTCGTGCTCTGCAAATCCTGCGAGGATGTAGAGTGTAATCTCCTTCTTTCGAGGGGCGAATCCGGTAATAAACCAATCTCCTTCGCGTCCACTATCATACTTAAAGTGGTAACTCCCGAAGCCGATGATGCCTGGGCCCCACATCTATGGGTCCTCTCCGGTCACTTTTTTCATGAGCTCAAGGATGCGGAGGCAATCCGCACGTTTTTGCCCGTCATCAACGCTATCGAGAAAGTCTTCGACGCTGGAATCTGTACGCTGCGTTTTCAGGTTGGACATGAATCTCTGGGATGGCTGATGAAACAGATACAGACAGGACGAACGGCAAACACACGTATTACGTTATCTCCGAGTAAACTCTCGACGTTTGGTCGAACTTCCACGATCCGATTATTCATTCACGAAGGTCTTCGATCTTTGCTCTTGCGTTATCATT
>SMXL01000071.1 GCA_004356385.1 Bacteroidota bacterium | reverse complement strand
GCAGTCCGGTTCAAGGACGATTTCTTGGTGTGTATAGCACGCCGAAACTGGGATCAAAACCCATTGGAGTCTGAGACGTTGGATGGGGTCGCTGAACGAAGAATTCAAATTATTAGGAGAATGCACAAGGAAATAAAAATTATAATTGGGACTGTTGTAATGGTTCTCTTTGGTATTGGCTGTCAATCCTCCGGATCGGGTACGGGCATTGTCACGGATCTTTACGAAGGGATGGACTCGAGCGATCCGAACGGAATGTTCATTTTTAAGGATGAGCTCTACATGCAGATGACGACGGAAGATCTGGGTTCTGAGATATTTAAGTACGATGGATCCGAAATCATCAGTGTAACAGATATCGCGCCTTTAGAAGGGCACTCCGTACCAGCCGTATTCGTCGAATTCGATGGACGGATGTTCTTCTCGGCGTTGAAAGAAGAGTATGGTCGGGAGCTATGGGTTATTGACGGAAACCGATCTCGTATTGTCAAAGATCTCAATCCTGGCCCATCCAGCTCGCATGCTTCGGGAATGATTGTTTTCAAGGATGCGCTCTACTTTCGAGCAAACGACGGTGTCAGCGGCGTCGAGTTATGGAAATGGGATGGACGAAATATCGAAATGGTTGCCGACATTAATGATGGGCCATCGAGCTCTACTCCGATGGGTTTCACTGTCTTTGAAGACAATCTGTTTTTCTCGGCTGCATCCAAGGACCTGGGAACAGAACTGGTACGCTATGACGGTACCACGCTTCATGTGGTCGCTGATATCAATGAAGGAAGGACGGGGTCCCGTCCGGGCCAGTTTACGATCCTTGGGAATGTGCTCTATTTCGTCGCGTACACGAACGGGGAAGGGACAGAGCTAAGAAAATATGAGAACGGAGAAGTATCCCTCGTTCAAAATATCGCACCGGGTGCAGAGTCTTCCAATCCTAAGTTCTTGACAGTCTACAATGATGCGCTTTATTTCTCGGCAAACGACCAGGCGCTAGGAGAAGAACTGTGGCAAATCAAGGATGGCACTGCGGAACTGGTTAAAGATTTGTTCGACGGACCAGACGGTAGTAGGCCACAATATCTGTACGCAAGTTCAATGGGTCTCTTTTTTACAGCAGATAACGGTTTATCAGGTAAGGAGTTGTGGGTATACGATGATGAAAAACCTGAACTTATCGCAGACATAAATGGAGGGGTATACGGATCGAGCCCTTATGGATATGTAGAGCACGAGGGTTGGGTTTATTTCACCGGACGAACAGAATCTGAAGGATCTGAGGTCTGGCGGTCGGACGGAGAAGTCACTGAACTGTTGACAGATATCTGGGAAGGTGCTGAGAGTTCGCGACCGCAAGAGTACGTGTCTTACAAGGACCAACTCTGTTTTACAGCTGTAAATGGTGAGACTGGACGAGAATTGTATTGCTACGTTGCCGCCAATCTGAGACCGATTCGCACGATCGGTCCCTGACATCGTTGGTCATTTCCAGGTTGGAAGTCTGCTCCTCGAAGGGAGCGGAATTACTGACCGTTCGACGGTAGTTTTTCGCTCTCTGTCTCTGGCCTCCAGGAAAGCATATAGCCTTCATCCTCGAATTGAAGAGACGCTTTTGTTAAACGAAGCGGTCGAAACGTATCAACCATCACTGCCAATTCCTCCGTGGACTTCTTTCCAATACTGGCTTCGACCATTCCGGGATGAGGCCCGTGGGCTATTCCTCCTGGATGCAGCGTAAACGACCCTGCCGATATCCCCTTTCGACTCATAAAGTCCCCGTTCACGTAGTACAAGACCTCATCGGAATCCATATTTGAATGGTTATATGGAGTCGGAATGGCATCGGGGTGGTAATCATACATTCGGGGAACGAACGAGCAGATCACGAAATTCCGTCCTTCAAAATGCTGATGTGTCGGCGGAGGTAGATGGATTCGACCCGTGATGGGTTCGAAGTCGTGGATCGATGTGGCATACGGATACATGTAGCCGTCCCAACCCACAAAATCGAACGGGTGGTATCGAAAAAATAGTCGGTGGAGATAATCATGCTTGGCAATTCTGACTTCGAACTCACCTTCCTCGTCATGAGTGACCAGATCTGACGGAGGGCGAAAGTCTCGCTCACAGAATGGACTGTTCTCAAGCAGCTGCCCCACACTATTCCGATATCTCTTTGGTGGATGGATTTCGGAAAACGATTCGATGACGAGTAGTCTTGGTTGTTGATCACCGGTAAACTCCCACCGATGCGTAATTGTCCGTGGAATGTGCACGTAGTCTCCCGCCGAAAATTCCACGTTCCCAAAAGGACTCTGTAGAACGCCTTCGCCCTCATGCACGAAGATCATTTCGTCTGCTACAGCATTTCTGAAGAAGTAGGACATCGACTCCGTTGGCGCGCACAGGGCGAGACGAACGTCTTCGTTGCCCATGATGTATGTACGTCCTGACAGCCAGTCTCCACTTGCTTCTAATTCGAATCCCTTCACGTGGCGGTGTCTCAGGAAATCCAGGTCAACATATTCTACCCCGTACGGGATTGGATCCTCGATTCGGTCGACCACGGTAGGCGGATGCACGTGGTAGGCAATGGATTGAATACCGCTGAATCCTTGGGCCCCAATAACCTCTTCGCTGTAAAGACCACCATCCGGCTTGCGCATTTGCGTATGGCGCTTGTTCGGCACATCACCCATTCGGACGTAATATGGCATGTCGCTGAATCCTCTTAATTGGCTGATTTTCGAAAGTTACTTTTCGATCCGGTTTCTTTGCCTGGAAATGGATTTGGGCCGTATCGCAAGGTTATAGATTTCCTCGCCGCTCCTGTTCGTGTTCGATGGATTCGAATAGCGCTTTGAAGTTTCCTTTTCCAAATGACTTGGCACCTTTGCGCTGAATAATTTCGTAAAACATAGTCGGGCGATTCTGAACTGGCTTCGTAAAGATCTGAAGCAAATACCCTTCTTCATCTCGATCCACGAGAATACCGAGCTTTTCCAATGCATCGATTTCCTCGTCTATTTCTCCAACCCTTTCGGTCAGGCTTTGGTAATATTCAGATGGGATGAAAAGGAATTCGACTCCTCGCTTCTGTATTTCAGTGACCGTTTCGATGATATTGTCCGTAGCCATTGCAATATGCTGAACCCCGGGGCCGTGATAATAATCAAGGTATTCCTCAATTTGGCTTTTCTTGAGTCCAGACGCCGGCTCATTAATGGGAAATTTGATGCGGCCGTTTCCGTTGGCCATCACTTTTGACATGAGGGCAGAATACTCCGTGGAAATATCCTTATCGTCGAAGGAGAGGATATTGACGAAACCCATCACATCGGAATAAAAGTCTACGTAGCGATCCATATCGCCGAGAATGACATTTCCGACGCAGTGATCCACGTAGCGAAGCCCGGTTGCCTCCGGTTGCCACGAGTCACTCGTTCGATCGATGTAGCCAGGCATGAAGGCTCCGACATAGCCATCCCTTTGAACAAATGTATGAACGGTCTCGCCGTAGGTCTCGATTGTGGCTGTAATTACGCACCCATGCTCATCTTCCGCCTTGTTTGGTTCCTGAACTGGAATGGCTCCTCTACGCACTGTTTCCTCAAAGGAATAGACTGCGTCGTCTACCCAGAGTGCGATGTCTTTCACGCCGTCGCCATGCTTTAGAACATGATTTCCGACCGGTGAGTCGGGATTCATAGCGGATGTGAGCAGAAACCGAATCTTTCCCTGCTGAACTACATACGTGCATCGATCTCTGACTCCCGTCTCAAGACCCTGATAGGCCTTCAGTTGAAAACCGAAAGCACTCTGATAGTAGTGAGCCGCCTGTTTGGCATTTCCCACATAGAACTCGACGTAGTCCGTCCCATTGATGGGAAGAAAATCATCTTGAGTTTCTGTAGAGGAGGCCTTGATGTCGACAGAAGAGACCGGATTTTCGAAAGAAGTGTTCTGTGAATCGCCAGAACTTGATTTCGGAAACGTCGAAGTGGCCATGTGCAGAATCAGTTCGTGAATGACGGTTGTCTGGGAAGTCGCTCCCGAATACAGCCAAAAATGGTCTCCGTTTACACGAGCTCAATCACACTGCGTTCCAGGAGTGGTTACGAATATAATACGGTTATGAATCGTGAATTCCGTTTATAATGTGATGTTATGTCCATATATCAAAATAATCCGTAATCTGGTTATTAACTCGATCAGGGTTCTGATCGATGTTTTGGCCATGAAACCAGACGAAAGAGTACCAGGTATCGAATTTAATTCGTGGTCGGAGTTTGCGTGCATCCTGGACGTTGAACGGACGTACCACGTTTCCAATTCACGATCATCCACCCTCGACGAATTCTGTCATTGTAATGCGAGTTGTGCTCCCGGTCGTCTTATTTCTATCCCTCCTATTGGTGGCCTGCAGCGACTCACCCGGTTTTGTCGTCGACCGGATCGACGTTCAACAGTCCGGTTGGGATTCACTCACGGTTCAGTATGTTTTTGAGGAGAGAGCTTCGATCGGGTCGACAAAAATCGTGTTCCCGGACGAAGTGGAAACCACTGTTTTCAACGCTTCTTATGACACGTTGTACCACGGATCCAATCGTGTGATAGGCATCCCGGATAAGGAGCTCGGAGACCGGGAAGCCATTCTTGTGGAAGTGTGCGGGTTTTTGAATGCGAGAAGCGCATGTGAACAACGAACGATTTCAGCTTCACCGAAAAAAATGGAGCCATCGACTCAGTTGACTTTTCCGTTGGGCGAGGCCTTTGATCGTGGATCGTTCCGGATGGACTATCGCCTGTTTCGTCAGGTCTATGGAAGTGAAGAGTGGGAATTGATTCGTCGAAGGATCAGGCCGGAGACATTTATTCTGGCGTACGCGGACGTCAGCCCAGGCGATGCCGTAAAAATTCCAATTCGAAGGAGTCGCAATCGATTTAATCTTAGTAGGCTAGCCAAATATCGAGATTTTCGGTACCAGATAAAGTCGCAGCTGATGGATGCGGATTCAGTTTCCGTTTCATTTGACCTGTATGTACGTCTCGCCAAAGAGCCAGAAAGAATCGCTTCCGACCACATCGTACTTCGAGCAAAATCAACGGAAGAACGAAGAGCAGAACTGCATGAACTTGTAGAACTGGCAGGGAGCCAAATTCTGGATCGACTGAAGAGTTTACTGGGGCTTCGAAGTGCGTACGTCTTTGTCAATGACTGGTCATATCAACCGCTGGATAAGATTTACACGGCTGAAATTGAATTACACTGGCAAGGAGGGTTCAGAAGAGAGTGGTTCGACATGATCGGGCTGCTAAGCGTTCGGTCAAACGGCACTGCCGCTCAGTACGAGTGGATTCAGGGCAGTACTTCTGCGGCCAGGCGCTGGGTGTCGCGAATGGACTCTACGACAATCGTTCTAGACAATCTGAGACCGAATGCGGAACTAAGACCACCCGAGGATGAGCGCAGACGGTAGGCCAGCTGTCGCCGCTCAAGCGACCAGAGTTCGAAGCCCACGGAACCTTACTTTAAATCGAGTCAACGCCTGTGCGCCTTTTCTCTCGGTTCATTCCGTCACAGCATTCAACGTCGTAGATCAGCGGTACCATGTTTCATGCACTCGTTCTCCACGATGACGAACAGGGATTCCGGACGTCCATCGAGACAATGAACGTCGAAGATCTCCCATCGGACGGAGACGTCCTGGTGGAAGTACGTTATTCCAGTCTAAACTACAAGGATGCTTTAGCCATCACCAATCGGGGAAAAATAGTTCGAGCGTCTTTTCCCTTTGTTCCGGGAATTGACCTGGTTGGACGCGTGATTGAATCGGACTCGGACCGATTCAATTCGGGCGACATCGTTGTTGGCACAGGAGGTGGGCTGGGTGAATCTTACTGGGGTGGATATGCGGGGATGCAACGAATACCATCCGATTGGCTTGTACCTCTCCCAGGTTTGCTCTCGGATCGGGAGGCGATGATTATTGGCACTGCAGGTTTTACAGCTGGCCTTGCTCTACTGACTTTGGAGAAGCACGGAATCCGTACAGAATCCGGAAAAGTCCTTGTGACTGGAGCAACCGGTGGAGTCGGGAGCTTTGCTGTGCTCCTGTTGAGCAAAGCGGGTTACCGAGTAACCGCGTCATCTGGTAAACCCGACGCGCTCGAGTACCTCAGATCCATCGGAGCGGAAGAGGTCATTCATCGGGACGTGTTGAGTAGGGGAGCCGCTAAACCGATGGATTCAGCCAGATGGGCGGGGGCTATTGACTCCGTTGGAGGATCGACACTGGAAACGGTCATCAGTC
>SMXL01000070.1 GCA_004356385.1 Bacteroidota bacterium | reverse complement strand
TGACCTGAATGCCGACGGATCCATCTATCAGGCTAGAATACATGCAGTCTCACCCGCGACGGATTTCAGTTTTGACTTTCATCATTTACGGCTGCGCCCCCTGAAGTAAGAGGCGACAGTAATTCCTGACGGTTATTTGCAACTCACAATAAATAACCCCAGAACCGAATGCATTCACTGTTACTGATTCCTGATATCTCCGGATTTACTCGATTCGTAAACGAAATCGAGATTGAACATGGACGTCACATCGTGTCCGAATTGTTGGAGTCGATTATTGACGCCGACGATCTGGGTCTGACTGTGGCAGAAATCGAGGGAGATGCGATCCTCTTCTATTTAAAAGACGCCGTGCCATCGGTCGCTCGGGTTACGGAGTTGGCCGAGCGAATGTTTGTTCGTTTCCACACGCAGCTGAAGCTCTATGAATCGAGAAGAATCTGTCATTGCGGAGCGTGTTCATCTTCTCAATCGCTTTCGTTGAAAATCGTCGCCCACTCTGGGCCAATAGAGTTTATTCAGGTAAAGGAGTTTCTGAAACCCTATGGTCCCGACATGATTTTCGTACACCGATTGCTTAAGAATTCGGTGCCTGACAACGAATATTTGCTAGTCACTGAGCAAATGGCAGATCAGGATCCGTCCAACGCCGAAACGACCCTGCCTTCCTGGGTCGCGTTTCAAAAAGGTTCTGATTCGTACGACGAAATAGGAGAGATTCAATATCGGTTCGCGGTAATGACCGATTTGCACGACCGTGTTCCTGTACCCGAGCACGTCGAGGACTTCGAACGCATGCCGAATCCGATTGCAATAGATGTATTTGTCGATCGATCTGTTTCCGAATCGTATGAACTCATCAGCAATCTGGAAGTGCGACTGGATTGGACGAACGGGGTGGACCAAATGAACTATGAATCGGATCGTGTGAATCGAACAGGGACACGTCACCAATGCGTAATACGTGGCGATCTACTGGATTTTGAGACGATTTCAGCAGACTACGGTCCGAACAAGCTGGTATATGGGGAACGATTGATTAATCCACCGATCGTAAAAGATTTGGCTCTGTTCACGGTTTTAGAAGCCGAAGGATCGGGAACTCGAATCAGACGCGAGTTTCACTATCATAAAAAGCCCTTTCCAGCCAGCTTGCTAACGCCGCTCTTCCGAATATTTGCAAGGAAGCAGATTACTAAGGGCCTGAATGGATTTAGGGAGTATGTTAATAGACTATCTCTAGCGACCGACCATCGATGGTGAGTCGCTTCAATAACACGGAACCATAGACGAATCGTGGAGACGTTCCTTGCCAGCCCGACGGGCGACGTTTCTATCTGGGTGGTGGCTCTTCTATTCATGGGCATCGCGTTCATGTATTCGTCGGTCGGGCTCGGTGGCGGATCCTCCTATACGGCTCTCTTGACCATTTTCGGTGTCAGCTACGTGGTGATCCCGACCGTTTCTTTGAGTCTGAACCTGATCGTCACCTTCGTGGGGAGCATCACGTTCATTCGGCACAAGCACGCGCGTTTTGGTCTAATCTGGCCTTTCCTGGTCACGTCGATTCCAATGGCGTACTTGGGCGGCTCGTTGCACCTGAGTCAGACTCTTTTCGGGTGGCTTCTTTTCATTTCCCTCTTGTTCGTTGCAGCTCGAATCTATCTGGTTGAAGATCTTAAGCTGAAAATGGAGCTCGGCGATTTAGCGAAGCTCGTTTTGCCCTTCGGCCTTGGAGGGTTACTCGGGTTCCTGGCCGGCACGGTTGGAATCGGAGGAGGGATTTACCTAGTACCACTCATTATTCTGCTCGGATTGGGAAAGGAAAAGGAGGCGGCTGCTACAGGTTCAATTTTTATCTGGGTGAACTCACTTTTTGGAATTATCGCCCGCGTCCAGTTTCATGAAATTGTCTTTTCGGATTACCTCCCCCTCATTGGTGCGGTAGCTATCGGAGGTGTTGGTGGCTCCTATCTGGGGGCATCACAAATCAAACCCAAGGTTATTCAACGCATTCTCGGGGTCGTGATTCTTATTGCGCTCGTTTTTCTGGCCCGGAAGCTTCTAATGATGTAGTGTCTAAGAATGTAATTCTCCTCGCTTCATGGCAGAAACAGCATAGTCTACGGCTCTGGCCGTGAGGGCCATGTATGTGATGGACGGGTTTTGGCACGCCGACGAGGTCATGCAGGCCCCGTCCGTCACAAAAAGATTAGGTACATCATGACACTGATTGTGGGCGTTGAGTACGGAAGTGAGTGGATCGCGACCCATTCTGGCCGTGCCCATTTCGTGGATGGCAAATCCAGGAACAACATCTTGAGTATCGCGAATCTGGATCGAGTGAAATCCAGCCGTTTCAAACATTTCTTGAATACAGACCGAGATATCCTCACGCATTTTGTAGGCGTTCTGCGTGTACGCACAGTCGATTTCAACGATCGGAATTCCCCAGTCGTCCGTCTCGTTCGAAAGCGACACTTGATTCTCAAATACAGGTAGCGCTTCTCCAAATCCAGACATCCACATGGTCCAGGGCCCTGGCGCGCGGAGTTTTTCCTTCAGATCGATTCCAAAACCAGGCTCGCTGGCGCCGCGGCTCCATCCAACCCGGGATGCGCCTGCCTGAATTCCGAATCCGCGAATATAATCTTCTCGCGAAGATGGTTCGTCAATGTTTCGGAATCGAGGGATATAAACGCCGTTGGGTCTTTTTCCCTCGTAATAATCGTCTTCAAAACCATCGATCATCGCACTCGCACCGAGTTCATGGTGATCCATAAGGTAATGTCCGAGAGCGCCGCTGGAGTTCGCAATGCCGTTCGGGAACCGGGGACCAGTCGAGTTCATCATGATCTGTGTGGTGCCAATGCAAGACGCGCAGAGGAAAATGATATCGGCGTCAAACTCGATTTCCTCCCTCGTCTCATAGTCTATGACCCTGACGCCTGTTGCCCGGTCGAGTTCTTCATTGTAGATGATTGAATGAACATTGCTGTGGGGCCGCAGCGTCATATTTCCAGTGGCCATAGCCGCAGGGAGCGTCACGGATACGCTGCTGAAATAGGAGCGGGTTGAACATCCTCGTTCGCACTCCCCGCAATAGTGGCAGGGTGCTCTTCCGTTCAGCTCCTCGGTTAGCACGGCGCACCGACCGATGGTCATTCTTCTATTCGGAAACGAATTTTCAATTCGACCTTTGAGATGGCGTTCGACCGCGTTCATCTCCATTGGTTTTTGGAATATTCCATCGGGCAATTGCGGCAAGCCGAGTGCTTCCCCCGAAATTCCGACAAAAGATTCGACGTAATCGTACCACGGCTCGATATCCTTGTACCGGATCGGCCAGTCGACACCGTGTCCGTCGAGGGCATTGGCTTCGAAATCCAAATCACTCCAACGATAGCACTGGCGGGCCCACAAGAGAGATCGACCGCCCACCTGATGACCCCGGATCCATGAAAAGGGCTTTTTCTGTTTGTAAGGATTTAGCCGTTCATTGATAAAGAAATGCCTAGTGGACTCGTTGAACAGATAAACATCTTTTTGGACCGGATAGTCGCTTTCAGCCAGGGCAGGGGGAGTCTGGCCCCGGTGGGGAAGTTGCCATGGCTGCTTGTGTTCCGTCACATAATCCGTCCCGTGTTCAATTCCTCTACCCCGTTCCAAGACGAGCGTTTTGAGTCCTTTCTCACAAAGTTCTTTGGCAGCCCAACCGCCGGACATGCCAGAACCGATAACAATGGCGTCGTATGATTCGCGTTTGAAAAAGTGCACAGGAATCGCTGCTGAATGACGACTAAGACTTCAGGCCCAGGTTTTTCCGATCTCTTCGAACGGTACAATGGGGCGGTAACTGCCGTAGGGCATGACGTGCAGCTCCATGGTGGCCCCGAACTCCGATGTGTAATATCCGGTAACTGTCAATTCCTTTACCTGGCGGTAAAACGAGGCGGCATTGGGTTCGCTGTCCCGGATGCCTTGAAAAGCCTCGTGCTCGAGTGCGACGAGAAATTCTCTCTGCTGCTCGGGATGCAACTCGATGAGGTCGGCTCCATACTCGACTCGTGCTCGGTTCGAAAAGTCTTCCATTCCGATAAAAAACTGACGGCGTTGCTCGCTGCTGAAAATCTCAGTCAAAACGTCGTCGATGTGCCGGTCGACACCCGCACTCAAGGCACCCGGCGTATCCGTCTCTGGAATGATCAGTTCGGCAAGCTCGCCAACAAGCTGAAACGAATCTTGAGAGAGAGACTGTGGAGTGTACGGCCCTTGAGCGGGTGGCGGAGAACATCCTGCCATAAAGGCCGAAAACGTGGGGGCTGAAACAGCTCCACCTATGAGGAGGGTGAGCTTGGTAAGTGCGTCTCTACGGTCCATTTGGGGTTTTCTCTACTTGGGGGCCCGAAAGTAACCGGGCGAGACCGTAAAAGAAACTGAGTTAGGCGAATTTCATCCTTTTGATTCCTTTCCAGCCGAAAAAATCCTATACCCAAGGTATCCAAGACCGCCCAAAACGAGCAATGCTGGGATCCAGCCGACAAATTTCATGAGCAGTAAAAATAAAAATGTCGAAACAGCACCCTGCACCCAGCCTTTTACCTGACCCTTGATCCTTGCACCGTCGAGCTGCTTTTTCGTGTAAATGGACGTTTCGTATTTCTCGGACATATCTCGTTGTTCGCTTGGTGGAAGAGAACTGGGTATTTAATACGGTTACGACCTGGTCTACGGATCGCTGTTGTTCAAGTTACTTCTCCCGTTACACTAGATACCGGCCACAAAACTTTGCCGGGGCATGAAAATCAGTAAAATGACACTTTAATTGGTAGCTTAGATTCCGAATAGGGTTGCGTTGCTCTTCATCGGTACTTCGAGCGTTGTACCGCACATCGCAAAACGCAGTATCAGGAAGCAAATTTTCATAGCATAATTGTAAAACACGATGGAATTTTCGACCGTCTTCTTCATCCTGATGATAAGTGTGATCGTCTTCTCATTCATCGCCTGGAATACCAAGGTTAAGAATGATTTGAAACGAGAGCAGATCAGGGCCGAGACAGGATCCCAGAGTCTAGGGACGTCTGAACTTAAGGGCATGATTCAGGATGCTATGACAGATGCGATTATCCCCTTGGAAGAGCGGCTCGAGCTAATCGAATCCCATATGAGGCGGCTCCCGGAAGGAACAACCGAGGAAACAAAATCATCGTCAGAGGGGCCGCCAGGCGACGAGTCGTAACTCGCCGCTGCAGAGGACTTCATTTCGTCCGAAATACGATTTCACCTATCTCCAAACGCCGAGAATGGCTCCCATCCCGAGAAGAACGACCAGATTGTAGGCCATGTTAAGGGCGAACAAGCCTAGTTTTTTGCCTTCCCAAGCCATCGACTGATAGCCAATGGTGACGACGAATCCGAGCCATGACCAAAACGCTCCTTGCATGCCTGCCGCCCAACCGGTGATGGCATAAGCATCATCCCAGGCTTGCAGTACGTGAGCGAGCACATAGCCCATAATGAGGGCCATAATGAACGAGATTCCGTAGGCTTTCAGCGGATTGAAGTCCGCTTTGATCTCGTCCTCCGTTTTTCCCATCATTTCCAACCATCTCTTTCCAAACAAGGGTCCATACCATATGGCTCCGACAGCCAGAGGGAGGAGACCGGCTACGAGCACCGCTAACAAATCTGGTGAATAGGTGTTCATGAGATTTCAGGTCTGGTGAATGTCTGAGTATTCTTGAAAATAGTGGATTCTTTACCGTCGAACCAAGATCAGGACGTTTCGCCGGGAAGAGGGGGCGGTCCAAATGCAGCAACAATCTTTTCGTTGAATGCTGTCTGGGAAAATCCGGCGCTCGCACCCTTGCATAAATTCTTAACATGTCGGGGGAAATCAGACCGTTGTATCCAGCTCAGATAACCGGCGTCGTTCTCGGAGACTTCGAGAATCGTTCGCCCGTTGTATTTCCCAAAATTGAATACGACTTGTTCATTTTCCCAAAGGAAATGTTGAGAGTCTCCGACCCACGCATCACGCTGAGGATCGGTCAGTTGGGCAAGGTCCTCCCACGATGCCTCTTCCAGATTAAACTCGCGACGCAGACCACGAAGTACCATGACCGCAGCGTGCACATCCGCCGTTGCCCGGTGCGCGCCTTCCATTTCTTTCCCGACAAATTTTCGATGGGCGTCTTCGAGTTTTCTCGGTTCCATCGTTTGCCAGATTCGATACGGGTCGACGACCAGTTTCTCGTCGAGTCGGAGTTCTGTCCCAATTCGGGCGAATTCTTTTTCAACGAAGCGAATGTCGAATCGCACGTTATAACCGACAATGACTTCGGCGGAGTCCAGAAACTGTAGGATCTCGTCAGATACTTCTACAAACGTCGGCGCATCCTTCACGTCGTCCATCGAGATCCCGTGAACCTGTTGGGCTCCAGAGGTAATGGAGACGCCCGGTTTCAACAGACGGTGATAGGTTTCTTCATTTCCTGCGTCGTAAAGGCACATCGAGATCTCGACGATCTGGTCCGTGTCCGGGTTCTTTCCGGTCGTCTCGACGTCGAAGGCAATCATTATTTTACTCATGTTTCATCAGTCTGTCGTCAATCAGGGCACGTATCGTAGTTGGATTCTCCTGATTCTGTTTACTTTACCCAGGTCTTTTCCTGACCGTTCATTTTCAGTACCTAATCAATTTAAATGCAGCCTATGACATCTAGATGTCATAGGCTCGTCGGTATCTTCGTGGAAAGATTTAAAGCTTTGCTACACAAACCGTTGCGGATTTTCTAAAATCGATCATGTGTTCCAATCATATCACCTTTCACAGCTTTCAGCGGCAATAAATTCGGTCTCTGAACCATCGGTCCCGAAAGCGCTGATCGTTCCTACGATCCAGACAGGCGCTGTCATGCTGGGCGCTCTGTCCCTTGGCGGGCATGGTTGGCTGAATGTACAAGCTAACACCGTCATCGGATATGCGCAGTCATTATGGGAATTGTCGGATGGGCATCCGCATCGAATTTTGTCTTGGACGGGATCGATTATTCTAGTAGAAAATCTCATTCGCAATGCC